>NZ_JAJCXD010000126.1:0-43909 GCF_021056305.1 Actinokineospora sp. PR83 | reverse complement strand
CGGGCGACGGGTCAGACGCGGCTGCGCAGGCGGGACACCAGGGCGGTCACGGACCGGCGGTTGCGCTTGGGCAGCCTGCCCTCGGCGGCGTCGGCGATGATCGCGTCCACCGTCTCGGCGGCGTCGGCCTTGTTGGTGCCGATGCCGCCGGTGGGGCCGCGCTTGATCCAGCCGACGACGTACTCCCCCGGCCTGCCCGCCACCCGCCCGTCGGCGTTCGGGATGGTGCCGGTCAGCTCGTCGAACGGCAGGCCGGGCACGGGGGTGCCGTGGTAGCCGACCGACCGGATGACCTGGTCGGCGGCGATCTCGACCATGCCGTCGGCACCGGAGGCGCGCAGCCCGCGCACCCGGGTGTCCCCGAGTGCCGCGAAGGGCGCGGAGTGGAAGCGGAGCACGATGCGCCTGCGGCCGGGCGCGGGCGGGGCGGACCAGTCGACGGCCTCCTGCGCCACCCCGCGCAGCAGTGCCGCCTTGTCGGCGGGCGCGGCTTCGGCGATGGCCTGCACCGTGCGGGGGTCCTCCGCGTCGACGACCACGTCGACGTCGTCCCTGGCGAGGAGGGCGATCAGCTCCGCGCGGGTGTAAGCGGCGTCTTCCGGGCCCCGGCGGGCCAGGAGCACGACCTCGCGGACCTTGCTCTCGCGCAACCGGGCCAGCGCGGCGGGGGCGATGGACGTGCCCGCCAGCGCGTCCGGGTCGGCGGTGAGGATGCGCGCCACGTCCACCGCGACGTTGCCGTTGCCGACCAGGACCACGCGCTCGGCGGACAGGTCGACCGCGTCCTCGGCGACGTCCGGGTGGCCGTTGTACCAGGCCACGACGGTGGTGGCGGCCAAGCTTCCGGGCAGGTCCTCGCCGGGGATGCCGAGGGTGCGGGCCGAGGAGGCGCCGACGGCGTAGACGACCGCGTCGTACCGCGCCGCAAGGTCGGCCGTTGTGACGTCCCGGCCCACCTCGACGCCCAGCCGCAGCCGCAGCCTGGGGTGGCTGTGGAAGCGGGCGAACGCCTCGCCGATCTTCTTCGTGGCCGGGTGGTCCGGGGCGACGCCGAACCGCACGAGGCCACCGGCGACGGACAGCCGGTCGATCAGGGTGATGCGCGCGCTGGTGCGCAGCAGCAGGTCCTGCACGGCGTACATGCCCGCCGGACCGGTGCCCACCACCGCCACCTCCAGCGGCGCGGGGTTGCCGGGGATCGTGCGCTCGAACGTCGGCGGTCCCCAGTGGTGCAGGTTCGGCGTGGCGGCCTCCGCGATCACGTCCCGGCCCGCGAAGTACTCGGCGTTGATCCCGGCGTAGACCTGGAGCGGCCCGGTCAGGGCGGCCACCGGGAAGATCGCGTCCACCGGGCACGCGTCGACGCACGCGCCGCAGTCGATGCACGCCTTCGGGTCGATGTAGAGCATGTCGGTGCTGCCGAAGTCGGGCTCACCCGGTGTCGGGTGGATGCAGTTGACCGGGCAGACCGAGACGCAGGACGCGTCGTTGCAGCAGGTCTGGGTGATCGCGTAGGCCATGGCTCAGATCAGGTTCGCGCGCTTGTAGAAGACGGTGGCGGCACGGGTGAGCAGGCCCGCGGAGTGCAGGAACTCCATCAGCCCGGCGCAGCTTGAGCGCAGCATCGCCTTGTGGTGCTCGTTGGCCTTGGCCTCGCGGCGGGCCCGCTCGGCGTCGAGGCCCGCGTTGGCGTAGATGTCCTCGTTCCACATGCTCGTGACGATGGCGTAGGCGGCGATGGCGACCACGAGGGCGTTGAACTGCTTGCGCGCCCAGCCCGCGCCCGCCAGCCGCTCCTTGGTCTCCTGCCTGGCGAACTTCATGTGCCGGGATTCCTCGACCACGTGGATGTTGTTGATGGTGCGCACGAACGGCACCACCCGCTCGTCGCGCATCCAGTCGCGCTGCATCACGTCGAGGACCTCCTCGGCGACCAGGATGGCGGCGTAGGCGGCCTCCCCGAAGGCGAGGGTCTTGAACCCGCGGCCCAGCTCCACGACGACCCGGCGCGGCCGGTAGGCGGGGGCGCCCAGCTTGGCGGCGCCGCGGGCGAACATGATCGAGTGCCTGCATTCGTCGGCGATCTCGGTCAGCGCCCACTGGAACGCGGGGTCGGTCGGGTCCTTGGCGTAGAAGTCCCTGAGCACCATCTGCTGCAGGATCATCTCGAACCAGATGCCGGTGCTGGCCACCGACGCGGCCTCGTGGCGGGTCAGCTCGCGCTGCTGCTCGGGGGTCATCTCGTCCCAGTACGAGGTGCCGTACAGGGTGCTCCACTCCGGGCTCGCGCCGTGGTAGGCGGTGTCGAGCGGGGTCTCCCAGTCGACCTCCTCCACGGGGTCGTAGGACGAGGTGCGCGCGGAGTCCAGCAGCGCACTCGCGACGGCCTGCCGGTCCGGCGCGAACACGTCCGTGCGGCCACGAGGATCGACGCTGGTCATGGGGCCTCCTGACATCATCGAGCATGTTACCCAAGGTTACTGTTACCCAAGGTAACACATCTGACGTCGGGGCCGCACGGGTAATCTCCCCTGCTCGCGCGGGCTGGTCAACACCCTCTTCGACCGGGTGCCCCACCCAGCTCGGACTTACACCACCTCGCGGGCCACGGCGCAGCGGGATGCGGTGCAGGCAGCACCGGGGCTTGAGGTGCTGCCGGGTCTGCCCGATGCCGTGTTCGGGCGGGTGGGCCGCGCGTGGCCACCGTGCTGATTGCGCCGGCGGCGCAAGCGGCGCCCGGCGGTCGGCGGCGGCCCGATCGGGGTGCTCGGCGGCTCGCTGGGTGGGGCCGTCGCGCTGCGGGTGCTCGCCGAGGAGCCCGGCATCGAGCCCGCGCCGCAACTGCCACAGGCGCGCGAGGTGGACGCGGGCCTGACCGCGTGGTTCCGGCGCCACCTCGCCGTGGGCGCACGGGGCTGACGGCCCGACCTCACCGCGCGCACAACCGGTCCAGTGCGGACTGACTGGCTTCGTCGGCCGCGCGGCAGATCATCAACCGCTGGTCCGGGTCCTGCACGGGTATCAGCACCTCGAAGTCCAACGCGATCACCCCGACGTCGGGGCGCCGCACCACCTTGAGCCCGCGACCGCTGACCTTGACGTCCCGCTCGGCCCACAGCCGCGCGAACTCCTCGTGGTGGGTGGTCAACCCGGTGATGAGCCCGGCCAACTCCGCGTCCTCCGGGTGCGCGGCCCACGCGGCGCGCAGGTAGGCGATCCCCTGCCGCACGACGTGCTCGCGGTCGTCGTAGAACCCGCTCACCTCCGGGTGCAGCAGGCACAGCCACATCGCGTTGCGCTGCGACGGCGGCAGGGTGCCGAAGTCCACCAGCAGCCCGGCCATCTCGCTGTTCCAGGCGAGGATGTCGAAGCGGTGGTTCATCAGCATGGCGGGCAGCGGCGACAGGTCGGCGACCAACCGGGCCAGGGGCGGCGCCGCGGCGGTGGCGGGCCGGTCGGCGGTGCGGGGGCGCTGGTGGGCCAGGTCGAACAGGTAGGCGCGTTCGTCGGGGGCCAGGCGCAGCGCCCCGGCCAGCGCCTCCACCACCTCCGCCGAGGGCCGCAGCCCGCGGGCCTGCTCCAACCGCACGACGTAGTCGACGCTGACCCCGGCCAGTTCGGCGACCTCCTCCCGGCGCAGCCCCGGGGTCCGCCGGGACCGCCCGCGCGGGGGCAGGTCGAAGTCGCGCGGGTCAAGGCGTTCGCGCCGGGTCCGCAGGAACGCGGCCAGCTCCCGCGCCTGGTCGATCGTGCGGGTCGTCATGCCCGGTCCAACAGCCGGGGTGGGACTGCTCTTCCCAGGAAGTCCTCTCCCTTATCCCCGGGTCGCGGCGGTCGCAGACTCGGTCCCGACAGCGGATCACGAGCACAGGAGGACACGATGTCGCTCACCCTGGACAGCTACCGGCTGCTGGGCCGCTCCGGGCTGCGGGTCTCACCGCTGGCGCTGGGCACGGCGACCTTCGGCACCGAGCTCGGCTGGGGCGCGGAGAAGGACGAGGCGCGCAAGCTGTTCGACACCTACGTCGAGCGCGGCGGGAACTTCGTCGACACCGCCAACACCTACACCGGCGGCAGCGCCGAGCGCTGGCTGGGCGAGTTCACCCGGGACGACCGCGAGCGCCTGGTGCTGGCCACGAAGTACACGACGCTGCGCAGGCCCGGTGACCCGAACTCCACGGGGAGCCACCGCAAGAGCCTGTTCGCGTCGGTGGAGACCAGCCTGCGGCGGTTGGGCACCGACTACCTCGACCTGCTCTACCTGCACGTGTGGGACTTCACCACACCCGTCGAGGAGGTCCTGCGCGGCTTGGACGACCTGGTCCGCCAGGGCAAGGTGCTGTACGTGGCGATGTCCAACGCCCCGGCCTGGGAGGTCTCGCGCATGCAGGCGATCGCCGACCTGCGCGGCTGGTCGCCGCTGGTCGGGTTGCAGGTCGAGTACAACCTCCTCAACCGGGCCGCGGAACGCGACCTGATCCCCATGGCCAGGGCGGTGGGGCTGGGGGTGACCCCGTACTCGCCGCTGGCGGGCGGCCTGCTGACCGGCAAGTACCGCCGCACCGACCTGACCGCGGCGGACACCGGGGAGAGCACCCGCAGGAGCTTCAACGCGGACCTGGGTCTGGTCAGCGAGCGGAACCTCGCGATCGCCGACGTCGTGCGGGAGGTCGCCGCGGAGCTGGGCCACACCCCCGCGCAGGTCGCGCTGGCCTGGACCCTGGGCAACCCGGACGTGGTGGCACCGATCATCGGCGCCCGCACGCCCGAGCAGCTTGAGGGGAACCTGGGTGCCCTGGAGGTCGACCTCACCGCCGCCCACCTGGCCCGCCTCGACGAGGCAAGCGCCATCGACCTCGGCTACCCGCACGACCTGCTGGCCAGTGACCACATCCGCACCGTGGTGAGAGGGGACCTGAAGATAGGGAGCCGCCGCTGACAACCTGCCGGGACCGTGCGGCGGTGACAGGTGGGGCAGGCCACCGGACTGGTGCGGGGGTCTGCCCCATCGCCCGGGGGCGGCCGGGTTCCTACCTTCGACACCACCTACGAAGGGGGTTCTGGTGCGTCGAGTGGCGGTGGCCGCGGCTGTGGTGTTGACGGTGGGGGCGGTGGTGGGCGCTCCCCCGGCCCTGGCGGGGTCGGGGGTCGCGGGCGTGCTCTGGCACGGGTGCTCGACCGGGCCGGACGACCCGCTGGGCGCGGCGTTGGACGAGGCGGGCGCGGAGTGCGGTGAGGTGCGCGTCCCGGTGGATTACCGGCAGCCGCGCGGGCGGTCGATCGACGTCGCGCTGGCGCGGGTGCGGGCGACCGACCCGGCGCGGCGGCGGGGTGTGCTGGTGGTCAACCCCGGCGGCCCGGGGGTGCCGGGGGTGGAGCAGGTACTGCTGGCCGGGGCAGTGCCGCAGGTCGCCGCGCGCTACGACTTCGTCGGGGTGGACCCGAGGTTCGTCGGGCGCAGCGCGCCGCTGCGCTGCGACTGGGACACCGACACCTTCCTGCGCTCGGCCGGTCCGGACCGGCGGACGTTCACCGAGAGCGCGGACCTGGCCCGGCGGCTCGCGGCGGGCTGCGCCGCCGACCGCGACCTGCTGCCCTTCGCCTCCACCCGCAACACCGCCAGGGACCTCGACCTCGTCCGGCGGGCGCTCGGCGAGGAGCGGATCTCCTACCTCGGGGTGTCCTACGGGACCTACCTGGGCGCGGTGTACCTCCAGATGTTCGGCGCGCACGCCGACCGGTTCGTGCTGGACTCCGCGGTCGACCCCGCCGTCCACGGACCCGGTCTGCTGCGCCGCAGCGCCCCCGCCGTCGCCGCCGCGCTGCGGAACTGGGCGGGCTCGGCGGCGGCCCGCGAACTCGGCGCCGACGCCGACGCGGTCCTGGCCACCGTCGACCGGATCAACCAGGCCGCCACCCGGCGACCGCTGCGCGTCGGTCAGTACTCAGTGGACGAACATGTCCTGCCCTACCTGCTCTTGGTGGGCCTCTACGAGGACAGCCCCGAGGCGCAGGCCGACCTCACCGCCACCGTGCGCGCGCTCGACGCGGCGGCCAAGGGGATCGCGGTCACCCCGCCGCCGACCCTGGACGGCCTCCTGGCGGGTGTCCTCACCGGCGCGGGGCAGGCCACCGACCGGGCGGGCACGCCCATCCTGTGCGCCGACCGCGCCGTGCCCCGCGACCCGGGCACCTACTTCCGCGACATCCAGGCCCACCGCGCCGACGAACCGCTGTTCGGTCCGCTGACCCGCAACATCACCCCGTGCGCGTTCTGGCCGGTGCGCCCGGCGGAGCCACCCACGACCATCGGCACCGGCGCCCCGGCCCTGGTCGTCGGCGCCGACGGCGACCCCGTCACCCCGTACGCGGGGCAGCTCGCCCTGCACCGCGCCCTCCCCGGCTCCCGCCTGGTGACCCTGCGCGGCGCGTTCCGCCACGGCGTCTACCTCGCCGCGGGCAACACCTGCCTCGACACGGCGGTGCAGGACTACCTGCTCGGCGGCGCACTCCCGGCGACAGACCGGACTTGCGGCTGACCAGGCGGTTTTGGTCCGGCGGACACGCCACGACGCCCGGCCCGGGTGACCCGGGCCGGGCGTCGTGGGTGGCCGGGGTGGGTCAGTCGGCGATGGTCATGACCACGGCGGCGCGGGCGCGCATGCCGTCGTCGTCGCGGTCGTCGTCGTCACCGTCGTCGTCGCCGCAGGCGGCGAGCAGCGGGAGCAGTCCGAGAACGGCCGTGGCCGCCAGCAGGCGCAGTGGGCGGCGGGTGGTGTCGGGTGCCATGGTGTGCTTCCCATCCTCAGCGGACATACCGGTCACTCCTCCCATACCCCCTCCGGCACGTGGTCAAGCACCGCGCGCACGACAATGGCCGGTCACCACCCGTGCTCGGGCGGTGACCGGCCATCGGTTGCTCAGCGGGCGGGTACCGGGGCAGGCAGCGCCGCGACGATGTCGACCACGCGGTCCTTCGCGTCGCCGAAGAGCATCTGGGTGTTCTCGCGGAAGAACAGCGGGTTCTGCACCCCGGCGTAACCGGAGGCCATCGACCGCTTGAACACCACCACGTTACGCGCCTCCCACACGTGCAGGACCGGCATGCCCGCGATCGGGCTGGCCGGGTCCTCCGCGGCGGACGGGTTGACCGTGTCGTTCGCGCCGATCACCAAGACCACGTCGGTGTCGGCGAGGTCGTCGTTGATCTCGTCCATCTCCAGGACCACGTCGTAGGGGATGTTCGCCTCGGCCAGCAGCACGTTCATGTGCCCGGGCAGGCGCCCGGCCACCGGGTGGATGCCGAAGCGGACCTCGACGCCCTGGGCGCGCAGGCGGCGGGTCATCTCCGCCACCGGGTGCTGGGCCTGGGCCACGGCCATGCCGTAGCCGGGGGTGATCACGACCGTGCGCGCGGAGGTGAGCATCTCGGCGACCCCGGCCGCGTCGATCTCGCGGTGCTCGCCGTCGACCTGGGCGGCGCCGGACGCGGTCGGGGCGCCGAAGCCACCGGCGATCACGGAGATGAACGAGCGGTTCATCGCCTTGCACATGATGTAGGACAGGTAGGCACCGGAGGAGCCGACCAGCGCGCCGGTGATGATCAGCAGGTCGTTCGACAGCAGGAAGCCCGCGGCGGCGGCGGCCCAGCCGGAGTAGCTGTTGAGCATCGACACCACGACCGGCATGTCACCGCCGCCGATGGAGGCGACCAGGTGCAGCCCGAGCAGCAGCGCCACGACCGTGACCACGCCGAGCACCCAGATCGCGGGCTGCACCACGAACACGACCGTGAGCACCGCGAAGGCGACGAGGGCCAGCAGGTTGAGCACGTGGCGGCCCGGGAGCTGCAACGGGGAGGAGTTGATCCGGGCGG
This sequence comes from Actinokineospora sp. PR83, assembly GCF_021056305.1. Taxonomy (NCBI): domain Bacteria; kingdom Bacillati; phylum Actinomycetota; class Actinomycetes; order Pseudonocardiales; family Pseudonocardiaceae; genus Actinokineospora; species Actinokineospora sp. PR83. The sequence continues at coordinate 36,033 of NZ_JAJCXD010000126.1, read as the reverse complement.
ACAGCTTGAGGTAGGCGATGATCGACCCGGTGAAGGTCACCGCGCCGATGAACACCCCGATGACGACCTCGGCGTGGTGCACCCCCAGCAGCGACCCCGTCAACCCGTCCTCGGCGCCGTGGTCGAGGTAGCCGTTCCACCCCACCAGCACCGCGGCCAGGCCGACGAAGCTGTGCATGAGGGCGATCAGCTCGGGCATGCCGGTCATCTCGACGACCTTGGCCCGCCACAGGCCGATGGCGGCCCCGACGACCAGCGCGACCACCAGCACCAGCAGGCCGGTCGTCCCCGAGTCCAGGTTCGCGGCGACCGCGGCCACCAGCGCGATGGTCATGCCCGCGATGCCCGTGCGGACGCCGGTGCGCGCGGTTTCGTGCTTGGCCAGCCCGGCGAGGCTGGCCAGGAACAGCAGCGCGGCCAGGAGGTAGGCCGCGGTGGTCAGTGTCTGTGCGGTCACCGGTCAGCTCCTCGAGAACATGTTGAGCATCCGCCGGGTGACGGCGAAGCCACCGACGATGTTGATGGTGGTGAGCAGGACGGCGGCGCCCGACAGCCCGGTCACCAGTGCGTCGCCGGTGCCGATCTGCAGCAGCGCGGCCACCACGATGATCCCGGAGATGGCGTTGGTGACCGACATCAGCGGCGTGTGCAGCGCGTGGTGCACGTTGCCGATCACGTAGAAGCCGATGACGACCGCGAGCGCGAAGACGGTCAGGTGACCGGCCAGGGGCGCGGGCGCGACCGAGGTGATCCCGAACAGCACCAGCGCGCCGAGCGCGGCACCCGCGGCGCGCAGCCACGGCCGCCGGACCGGCTCCTCCTTCGCGGTGGCCGCGTCGGCGGGCGCCGCGGCTGCCGCCGCGGCCGGGGTCGCGCTGACCGACACCGGGGGCGGCGGCCAGAGGACCTGGCCCCCGTGCGCGACGGTCATCCCGCGCTGCACCACGTCGTCGAGGTCGAGGGTCAGCCGACCGTCCTTGCCCGGGGTGAGCAGGCGCAGCAGGTTGACCACGTTCGTGCCGTAGAGCTGCGAGGCCTGCGCCGGGAGGCGCCCGGGCAGGTCGGTGTAGCCGATGAGCGTGACCCCGTTGTCGGTGACGACGACCTCACCGGCCACGGTGCCCGCGACGTTGCCGCCCTGCGCGGCGGCCATGTCGACGACCACGCTGCCCGGCTTCATCGAGGCGACGTGCTCGGCGGTCAGCAGCCGCGGAGCGGGCCTGCCGGGGATGAGCGCGGTGGTGATGACGATGTCGACGTCGGCGGCCTGCTCGGCGTAGATCTCCGCCGCGCGCCGGTCGTAGTCCTCGGAGGTGGCCTTGGCGTAGCCGTCGGTGCCCATGTCCTGGACGACGTCGACGGCGAGGTACTCCCCGCCGAGGGAGCGGACCTGGTCGGCGACCTCCGGCCGGGGGTCGGTCGCGCGGACGATGGCGCCCAGGCTGTTGGCCGCGGCGATGGCGGCCAGCCCGGCCACACCGACCCCGGCGACGAGCACCTTGGCCGGGGGCACCTTGCCCGCCGCGGTCACCTGGCCGGTCAGGAAGCGGCCGAAGGCGTGGGCGGCCTCGATCACCGCGCGGTACCCGGCGATGTTGGCCATCGAGCTGAGCACGTCCAGCGACTGGGCGCGGGAGATCCGCGGCACCGCGTCCATGGCCAGCGCGGTGACCCCCTGCTCGGCCAGCACCGCGACCCGGTCGGGTTCGAGGGCGGGGGCGAGCATCGAGATCGACGTGGCACCCGCGCGCAGCCGCCGGATGTCCTCGGCCGGGGGCGGGTTGATCCCGATGACGACGTCGGCGTCCCACACCGGACCGTCGACCACCTCGGCGCCCGCGTCGCGGTAGGCCTGGTCGTCGAACCCCGATCGCGTGCCCGCCCCGGACTCGACGGTGACCTGGTAGCCCAGCCCCAGCACCTTCCCGACGGTGTCCGGGGTCAGGGCCACCCGGGTTTCGGCCTTCTCGGTCTCGGCCCGGACTCCGACGCTCGGCGCGGCGCCCGCGGTCGGTTCACTGTCGTTCACACGATCTCCTCTCACGCCGGTGCGCGGCGCCGGATGGGTCAGCCCCGGTGCGGGGCGTGTCGATCGCTGCGGGTGCGCGATCCCACCGTAGGAAGGGAAGGTACCGCGAAAACCGGCCGTTTCTGGATATGGCGATGCTCGCACCGCAGCGAAATCAAGCCGTTCCGAATAGTGGGAACCGCATCGGTGGCTTTGTACCGGCACCGTGGCGCGGCGAACTCGCCCACGGGTTCCGGGCGGGACGCGGATTCGCCCGGCCGTGCTTTTGTCACCTCGGCGCGCACGCGTCCAGGCAACACGCCGACGGTTCTGCGCCCTGTGCTGCCGCATTCCGGCGCGCGGGGGACCCCGGGGGCCGCGTGGCCGATTTCATCTCGTCCCGGCGGGCGCGGGTGGCGGCGGACCGGTGGGCGGTGATCGGCATGTCAACGGCGAACGCCCTCGGGGGGTTCCGCGTGGTCCGGGTGCGGCACAGGACGTCTGTCACATTGACTCGGGGGGTCGGGCGGCAGTATCCGATCCACCGTCGCCGATGTCGGAATCGCGCGGGCCCGGACGGAGGGCACCGGGTCCCAGGTGGACGGTCCGGGGTCACGGTTCGACGGGTACCGCCGGGCGGGTGATGGCGGCGAGGACGAGGCCGCGGATCTCCTCGGCGATGGCGGCGGTGTCCAGGGGTGGGTCGTGCGCCTGCCACTCCCGCAGCAGACCGGTGATGGCGCCGACGACGGCGTAGGCGGTGAGGCGGTAGTCGCGGTCGGGGGCGTCGCCGCGGGTGGCGGCCAAGCGGGCCTCCGACTCGATGAAGTCGGCCCAGCGGCGGACCCACTCCTGGTGCTGCCGGTCCAGGTCGGCGCTCACCCCGACGGCCTCGACGTAGTTCAGGCGCGGCAGGCGCGGGTCGGCGGTGATGCCCGCGATGAAGGTGTCGATCAGGACCCGCACCCTGGTCGCGGTGCTCGCGCCCTCGACCTCGGTGAGCCTGCCGCCGACCCGGCGCAACGCCTCGGCGTTGATCCGGTCGTGCAGGGTGAGCAGCACCCGCTCCTTGGCCGGGAACTCCTCGTAGAAGTTGCGGGTGGACACCCCGGCCAGCGTGCACAGGTCGACGATCTTCGTCTGCTGGTAGCCGCGGGCGGTGAACAGCTCCAGCGCGGCCAGCAGCAGCCGGGCCCGGCGCTGCGCGCGGCGGTCGGCGGCGGGGACGCCCCCGTAGGCGCGCCTGGGCGGTGTGGTCACCGGTGCTCCCGTTCCCGCCCGGGGCAAAGTGGTAATCGGGCTTGTCGCTTCGGCGGTGCGGACCTAGGTTCCGAAAATCGGAGTTTCCACAATACCGGAGGCACCATGGTCCGCCGATCCGCCCTGGTCTCGTCCCTGGTCGCGCTCGCGCTGCTCACCTGCGGGCCCGCGCCCGCGGCGAGCGCCGCCGAGCCCCTGCCGGTGCCGTCGCAGGACGCCTTCTACACCCCGCCCGCCCCGCTCCCCGCCGGTTCACCCGGTGACGTGCTGCGCAGCAGGCGGGTCGACTGGCACCCCGAGCCGTTCCGGGTCCTGCCCGCACCGGTGAACGCCCACCAGGTGCTGCACCTGTCCACTTCGGCCACGGGCGCGCGCATCGCGGTGTCGGCCACGGTCCTGGTGCCGCCGGACGCCTGGCCCGGCCCCGGCCCGCGCCCGGTCGTCGCCTACGCCATGGGCACCCAGGGACTCGGCGACCAGTGCGCGCCGTCCTACCACCTGCGCGCGGGCACGGAGGTGGAGATCGCGTTCCTGGTGCAGGCGCTGCTGAAGGGCTGGGCCGTGGTGGTCACCGACTACGAGGGCCTGGGCACCCCCGGCACGCACACCTACGCGGTGGGCCGCTCCGAGGGCCACGCGCTGCTCGACGCGGCCCGCGCCGCCACCCGACTGCCGGAGGCGGGCCTCGACCGGCACGCCCCGGTCGGCGCCTTCGGCTACTCCCAGGGCGGGCAGGCCGCCGCCTGGGCCGGTGAGTTGCAGCCGACCTACGCGCCCGAGCTGAACCTGGTCGGGATCGCCGAGGGCGGGGTGCCGTCGGACCTGGACGAGGTCGCCGAGTCCAACGACGGCAACCTGGGGTCCGGCCTGCTGGTCGCAGCCGCGGTGGGCTACGCCGCCGCCTACCCCGAACTGCCGTTCGCCGACCGGCTGACCCGGCGGGGGAAGGAGCTGACGGCCAAGGTGCGGGACGCCTGCGTCGCCGAACTCGCCCTCGCGGCGCCGTTCACCCGGCTCAACGACCTCACCACGACCCCGGACCTGATCGACTCCCCCGCCTGGCAGGCCCGGCTCGCCGAGAACCGGCTGGGCACGACCGCGCCCACCGCCCCGGTCCACCTCTACCACGGCACGCTCGACGAACTGATCCCGTACGCGGCGGCGGAAGGGCTGCGCGACCGCTACTGCGCGCGCGGCGCCGACCTGCAGTGGACGTCGATCCCGCTCGCCGGGCACATCACCGCCGTCTCGGTGTGGGGCACCGCCGCGCTGAACTGGCTCGGCGACCGCTACGCGGGCAAGCCGACCCGACCGTCCTGCTGACACCTCGGATGGGGTGACCGCAGCAGGGGGTGATCACCCCGCCCGGACGCCGACGAGCCCGGCCGATCGCGGGGATCGGCCGGGCTCGTCGGGGTGCAGCGGGATCAGGCGAGGTCGAACCGGTCGAGTTCCATGACCTTGGTCCACGCCGCGGTGAAGTCCGCGACGAACTTCTCCTGGGCGTCCTGGCTGGCGTAGACCTCGGCGAGGGCGCGTAGCTGGGAGTTGGAGCCGAAGACGAGGTCGACCGCGGTGGCGGTCCACTTCACCTCGTCGGTGGCCGCGTCGCGGATCTCGTAGGTGTTCTCCTGCGACTCCGACGCCTTCCACTTGGTGCCCGGGGACAGCAGGTTGGCGAAGAAGTCGTTGCTGAGCACACCGGGCCGGTCGGTGAGCACGCCGTGCTCGGCGCCGCCGACGTTGGCCCCGAGGGAGCGCAGACCGCCGACGAGCACGGTCATCTCCGGCGCCGTCAGGTCGAGCATGTAGGCGCGCTCGACCAGCAGCACCTCCGGCTGGAGCTTCTCACCGGGGCGCAGGTAGTTGCGGAACCCGTCGGCGCGCGGCTCCAGGACGGAGAACGACTCGACGTCGGTCTGCTCCTGGGTGGCGTCGGTGCGGCCCGGGTGGAACGGCACGGTCGTCTCGACGCCCGCGTCGCGGGCCGCCTTCTCGACCGCGGCCGAACCGGCCAGCACGATCAGGTCGGCGAGGGAGATCTTCGCGCCGCCCGCGTCGTTGAACTCCCGCTGGATGCCCTCCAGGGTCTCCAGGACCGTCGCGAGCTGCTCGGGCTGGTTGACCTCCCAGTTGCGCTGCGGCTCCAGGCGGATGCGGGCGCCGTTGGCGCCGCCGCGCTTGTCCGTGGCGCGGAAGCTCGCCGCGGAGGCCCAGGCGGTGGAGACGAGCTGGGCGGTGGTGAGGCCGGAGTCGAGGACCTTCGCCTTGAGGGCGGCGATGTCGGACTCGCCCACGAGGTCGTGGTCCACGGCGGGCACCGGGTCCTGCCACAACTGCGGCTCGGCCACCCACGGGCCCAGGAAGCGGCTGACCGGACCCATGTCGCGGTGCAGCAGCTTGTACCAGGCCTTGGCGAACGCCAGGGCGAACTCCTCGGGCTTCTCCAGGAAACGGCGGGAGATCTTCTCGTACGCCGGGTCCACGCGCAGCGACAGGTCCGTCGTGAGCATGGTCGGCTTGTGCTTCTTGGCCGGGTCGAACGGGTCCGGGATGATCTCCTCGGCGTCCTTGGCGACCCACTGCTTGGCGCCACCGGGGCTGGTGGTCAGCTCCCACTCGTGGCCGAAGAGGATCTCGAAGAAGCGGTTGCTCCACTGCGTCGGCAGGTCGGTCCACGTCACCTCGAGACCGCTGGTGATCGTGTCACCGGCCTTGCCGCTGCCGTGGGTGCTCAGCCAGCCCAGGCCCTGCGCCTCCAGCGGGGCGCCCTCGGGCTCGGGGCCGACGTGGCCGTCGGCGACACCGGCGCCGTGGGTCTTGCCGAAGGTGTGGCCACCGGCGATGAGGGCGACGGTCTCCTCGTCGTTCATCGCCATCCGGCCGAAGGTCTCCCGGATGAAGTGCGCAGCCGCGGCGGGGTCCGCGTTGCCGCGGGGACCCTCCGGGTTGACGTAGATGAGACCCATCTCGGTCGCGCCGACGTCCTCGGCCATCTCCGAGTCGCTGACGTAGCGCTCGTCGCCCAGCCAGGTGTCCTCGGGACCCCAGATGATCTCCTCGGGCTCCCAGACGTCCTCGCGGCCGAAGCCGAAGCCGAAGGTCTTGAAGCCCATCGACTCCAGGGCCACGTTGCCCGCGAGCACGAGCAGGTCGGCCCAGGACACCTTCTGGCCGTACTTCTGCTTGACCGGCCACAGCAGCCTGCGGGCCTTGTCCAGGTTGGCGTTGTCGGGCCAGCTGTTGAGCGGGGCGAAGCGCTGACCGCCGTCGCCCGCGCCGCCGCGGCCGTCGTGGATGCGGTAGGTGCCCGCGGCGTGCCAGCTCATCCGGATCATCAGGCCGCCGTAGTGGCCGAAGTCGGCGGGCCACCAGTCCTGCGAGGTGGTGAGCACCTCGGTGATGTCGCGCTTGAGGGCCTCGACGTCGAGCTTGGCGAACTCCTTGGCGTAGCTGAAGTCCGGGCCGAGCGGGTTGCCCTTCGAGGAGTGGGCGTGCAGCACCGACAGGTCGAGCTGGTTGGGCCACCAGTCCCGGTTGGTGTGCGGACGACCCGAGGTCTTCGGGGTCGGCGAGTCGATCGCCGGGTTCTCGCTCTCGCTGCCGTGGGCGGTCACCGAGTCGTGCGCGACCGGGCAACCGGCCGCCGCCTTCTCGTCCACGCCCTGAGCGCTGGTGGGGGGCGTTGCCCTGGGCTCGCTCATCTGCGTCCTTCCGAACTTGCGCTGGCTGTACTGGTGTTCTATCGGGTTGTGCGTCCGGCCGTGCAGTCGGGGCAGGTGCCCCAGAAGACGACCTCCGCCTCGTCGACCGCAAAACCGTGGTCGTCCGAGGCGGTGAGGCAGGGGGCGTGGCCGACGGCGCACTCGATGTCGGCGATCGCGCCGCAGGAGCGGCACACGACGTGGTGGTGGTTGTCGCCCACCCGGGACTCGTAGCGGGCGGTGGTGCCCGCGGGCTGGATGCGGCGGATCAGACCGGCGTCGGTCAGCGCGCGCAGGACGTCGTAGACCGCCTGGTGGGACACGGTCGGGTGCTCGACCCGCACCAGCGCGATCACCGTGTCGGTGTCGACGTGCGGGTGGTCGCGCAGCGCGGTGAGCACCGCCAGCCTGGGTCGGGTCACGCGCAACGAGACCGCCCGAAGCTGAGCCTCGAAGTCGGACGTCACACGGCACACCCTAGAGACTTTTCTGGAGTAGTTCAAGTTGCCTGGTCCCCCGGGGCAGCAGGGTCCGGGGCGGACACCATGATCACATCACAGTGCCGGGCGCGCGTGGCGGCGCACCCCGGCCACGTCCGAGTGGACGGTCTCCCCCGGCCTCCCGCGGGAATTCCGCCGACTCCGACCGACCGGTGCGCAACCGCGCACGGGGCCGCGGAAGGCGCGGGAAAACAAGCGGAAAACGTTCTCCGATTGCCCCCTGTTGCACCTTTTCGCGACCGTCCACAAGGATTATCTTCAGTCGCATGGACAAGGGTGATATCGCTCCGGACTTCAAGCTCGTCGACCAGGACGGGAATCCGCGCTCGCTCGGGGAGTTCCTGGAACTCGGACCCGTGGCGCTCTTCTTCTACCCCGCCGCCATGACAACCGGGTGCACCGCCCAGAGCTGCCACTTCCGGGACCTGGCCGCCGAGTTCGCCGAAGTCGGCGGCCAGCGGGTGGGGATCAGTTCCGACGGGGTGGACAGGCAGCGGGAATTCTCCGACGCGCACTCCTTCGGCTTTCCGCTCCTGTCCGATCCCGACGGCGCCGTGGCCGCCGCCTACGGGGTCCGGCGGAAGCTGGGGCTGCCGGACCGGTTCGGCGCCGTGCAGACGCGGCGGCGGACCATCGTCATCGACACCGACCGGACCGTGCTGGCCGTGGTGAAGTCCGAACTGCGGATGGAGGTCCACGCGGACCAGGCACTCGCCGCCCTGCGGGCCCGCGCCGGGAAGTAGCACGACACCGGGGGCGGGCCCGCGTGGGCCCGCCCCCGGTGCGGCGGGTCGGTCAGAGCCGGACCAGCACCTTGCCCCTCTTGTCCGCGCCGTCGGCGAACAGCGACCCGTAGGCCGCGGGGATCGAGTCGAAGCCCTCGTGCATGGTGTGCTCGTGGACGACGGCGCCCGTGCGGACCAGGTTGCCCAGGTCGGCTTCCAGGTCCACCCAGCAGGCCGGGTCCTCCATCCACTCCAGGGAGAACACGCCGCGGACGGTGGCCTGCGGGCGCATCAGCAGCGGCAGCAGCCTCGGGCCGACGTGGTCGCCGCCGACCTGGCTCTCGAACTGGGCGCAGATCGCGATCCGCGCGCCGATGGCCAGCATCCCGAACACCTCGTCGGTGAGGGCGCCGCCGACGGTGTCGAGGTAGCGGTCCACGCCCTTGGGCAGGGCGCGGCGGAGGCGGTCGCGGACCTCCTCGCGCGGCTCGTCCCGGTTGTAGACCACGACCTCGTCGAAGCCCAGGCCCAGCAGGTGCTCGGTCTTGGCCGCCGAGCGGGTGGTGGCCACCACCCGCCCCGCGCCCGCCAGCCGGGCCAGTTGGCCCGCCACCGAGCCGATCGCCCCGGAGGCCCCGCTGATCAGGACGCTGTCCCCGGGCCTGACCTGGAGCACCTTGCGCATCGCGCCCCAGGCGGTCATGCCGGGGCCGCCCAGCACGCTCAGCGCCGTGTGCAGCGGGAGGGCGTCGCCGTAGTGGGCGGGGTCGAGCAGGCGGTAGGCGGGGAACACCAGGGGCATGTTCTCGGCGTGCCAGGTGGAGTCCCAGCGGGTGGGGCCGCCCGTGTCGACCACGTGGGTGCGCCAGCCGCCGAAGCCCTGGACCAGGTCGCCCGGCCGGAACAGGGCGCGGGGGCCCGCCTCCAGGACGCGCATCACCGAGTCGGCGCCCATGTGGTCGCCGATGCGGGTGTCGAGGGCGAGGCCCTGCTGGTAGGGGTCCACCGAGACGTACAGCGTCTCCAGGAGCATCTCGTCCTCGGCGAGGTCGACGACCAACTCCTCCTCGACCTTCTCGTAGATGCGCGCCGGGTCCGGGACACCGCGCATGTGCTCGCGCACGACCCACTGGGACACCTTCACGACGCACCCCCGCCCGCCAGCGAGACCAGGTTCCGGGGCGTGCGCTCGTGCTGCGGGCGCACGGCTATCACGCGGTGGGTCGGGGGTGGCCCGTGGTCGTCCACGTGTGCGTCGAACTCCTTGTTGTCGTCCTTGCAGATGAACTGCATGACCTGCCTGCCCGCCGTGGCGGCGCGGATCAGGCCGCCGGTGGTGGCCCACACCCCGGACTGGTAGAAGTTGCGCAGCCCGGGCAGGCCGGGGCCGTACTTCTTGACCAGTTCCTCCAGGGTCTCGCCGCTGTCGACGAACGGCTGCCACCCCAGCACGGTGCCGTTGTAGTTCCCGGTGTAGCGGACCTGGGTGAGCGGTGTGGACACGTCGCGGGCGACCACCGAGGCGGTGATGCCGGGGTAGCGCTTCTCCAGGATGTCCATCAGCGCCAGCCGCGCCCTGCGCTTGGCGGCGTAGTACTGCTTGCCGTGGCGGACGGGGAGGGTGTGCAGCTTCTCCCCCGCCCGGACCCGGGTCACCTGCTCGGGGCCCTCGTCGACCTCGCGCCACGGTGCGATGTCGGCGAAGTAGGTCATGTAGACGATGGTGGTGCCCTCCGGCGACAGCTCCGGGTAGTGGGTGCTGCGGAACTGGACGTTGATGCTGGGGTGCTTGATGCCGACCAGGTCCTCGGCCTCCTCCTCGGTCAGGAGGTAGGTGGTGCACGGGTCGCCCTCGGGCACCGGCCGGTCCAGGGCCAGGAACAGGCAGACGTAGCCGGGGAAGACCATGCCGGGTTCGAGGATGGTCTCCGTGTAGAGCTTGCGGTACTCGTCGGTGAGGTACTTGTCGTCGACGAACTTCGTCATCGTGGTGGGGCCGTCGGCGGCGGAGACCACGATGTCGGCGTAGTGCTCGGTGCCGTCGTCGAGGAGCACGCCCACCGCGGTGTCGTCCTCCACGATGATCCGCTCGACCTTGGCGTTGTAGGTGACCTCGCCGCCGAGGCGCCGGTAGCGCTCCTCGATGGACCTGGCCAGGCCCAGCGACCCGCCCTCGGGCACCCCGGCGGAGAGGTTGGCGTGCGAGGCGAGCTGGAAGTAGATCGGCAGCACCGGGAAGTTGGCGTGCTTCTCGTAGAGGACGTAGTTGAACGCCTCGCGCAGCAGCGGTTCCTTGAAGCGCGCGGAGTAGTCGGTCATCAGGGTGCTGATGGACTTGCGGACCACGTTGAAGTACGGCAGGAACCCTGCCAGCATCCGGATCCGCTCCAGCGTGCCCATGATGCCGACCGGCTTGAGGAACGGGTACACCGCCAGCGCCTTGCGGAACTTGCGCAGCCCGCCGCAGAAGTCGCGGATCAGCTTGGCGTCGGCGGGCGAGATCTCCAGCAGGTGCGCTTCGAGCCGGTCGGGGTCGGAGTAGAAGTGCACCTCCCGGCCGTCGCGGCCGCGGACGATGTTGAACACGTCGAAGTGGCGGATCTCCTTGCCCTGCAGCGCCCCGAGTTCCAGCCAGATCTGGTGCATCTCGTTGCCGGGGCCGCTGCCGAGCAGCCAGCTTATGCAGCAGTCGAACCAGAAGTCGCCGCGGTCCCAGGCCGTGCAGCAGCCGCCGGGGATCTCGTGCATCTCGAAGATCCGGCTCTCGTAGCCGTTCATCTGCGCGTAGCAGCCGGTGGACAGACCACCGAGGCCCGCGCCGATGACGATCATGGTCTTGCGGCTCATGAGGACGTCCTCGCTTCTTCCCCGGACGGCACCTGCTGTTCGGTCCACCGGTCGAGTTGGGGCAGTTCACCGAGGCGCTCGGGGCCCCACGGTCGGGTGTCGGTGCTCTCCACGGCCCGGAACGGCACGCCGAGTTCGCGGCAGAGGTACTGCGCGGCGAAGCGGCCGGAGGCGGCGGCCTTGATCAGGCTGCCCCCGCCGACCCAGTGCCCGGCCAGGTGGAACCCGCGCAGGCCGGGCAGGCTCAGCCGGTCCTTGCCGATCATCCGGTCGATCAGGTCGTCGGCGCGCGGCGACTTCCAGGCCAGGATCGCCCCCCTGGCGTTGCCGGTGTAGCGCTCGGTGGTGGCCGGGGTGGACACCTGCACCTGCTCGACGCGGTCGCCGATGCCGGGGTGCAGGCGTTCGAGGTACTCCAGGACGAAGGCCGCCACCTCCTGCTTGCGCGCCCGGTAGGCCTTGCGGTCGCTGCCGCGCAGGTCCTTCCAGGTGTCGAAGTCGCTGAAGTAGTTGCACATCAGCAGCGAGTGCCCCGGCGGGGCGATGCCCGCGATCATCCGCGACCGCAGGTGCACCACCAGGCTTTTCTGCAGCGACCCCGGCAGCCGGGCCGCGTCCTCGTCGGACAGGAAGTGGGTGGTGCTGTGCGACTCCTCGGCGGGCAGGTCGCCGCGGATGCCGACGAACACCGACACCAGCGCCGGGTACAGCTCGCCGGGGGCGGGCATGACCTCGGTGAGCATCGTGTCCAGCGTGGGGCTGCTGTGGCTGCCGCCGAGCAGGGTGGACACCGTGGACAGCGCGTCGCACGCGGCCACGACGTGGTCGGCGTAGTGCCGCTCGCCGCCGCGCAGCTCCACGCCCACCGCGCGGCCGTCCTCGACGAGGATGCGGGCGACCCGCGACCGGAAGTCGATCCGGCCGCCGAGGGCGGTGTAGCGGTCCTCGATGGACTTGGCCAGGCCGAGCGAGCCGCCCTGGGGCATCCCCACGTTGCCGTTGTGCGCCTCGGCCATCGTGTAGTGGTACGGGATCAGCGCGAAATTCTCCGGGTCCTGGAAGAACATGTTCCGCAGCGCCTTGGCCAGGAACGGGTCGCTGAACCGGGCGGTGAAGTCGGCCATCTGGGTCCCCCCGCTGCGCCAGAACAGGCGGAACGCGGGGAGCACCGTGGCGAGCATGGCCAGCTTCTCCCGCAGCGGCGTCAGCGGCGGCGGGGTGAGGAACGGGTGCAGGGCGAGCTTGGTGAACCGGCGCAGGTCCCGGCAGAACCCGCGGATCAGCTTCTCGTCGGCGGGCGAGCAGGCCAGCAGCTCGGCCTCCAGCCGGTCCGGGTCGGTGGGGAAGGACACCGACCGGCCGTCGGTGTCCACCACCTTGTTGAACACCTCGAACCGGGTGACCGACTTGCCGTCGAGCGCCCCGAGTTCCCGCCACACCTGGTTCGCGGCGTTGCCCGGCGCGGTGCCGTTGAGCCAGTCGATGCAGTAGTCGAACAGCCAGCCGTCGCGACCCCAGCCGGTGCAGCAGCCGCCCGCGATGACGTGCTTCTCGAAGATCCGCGTCTCCAGGCCGCTCATCTGCCCGTAGGAACCGACCGCCATGCCGGAGACCCCGGCGCCGACGATGATCACCCGGGGAGGCCGCCCGGGGCGGCGCTCGCGCCGCTCCCAGACCTCCCGCCCGCTACGCGACATCGCGCTTGCCCCCCTGGCCCAGGACCTCCAGCAGCAGGGCGGCGTTGTGCTCCAGGTGCTCGCCGTCGAGCATCTCCTCGTGCGCCCCGGAGCCGCGCAGCACGACCGTGCCCGCGGTCGAGGTGCCGTGCCAGCTCCCCTTGGCGCCCTGGGCGTACTTCTCGGCCTTGGACTCGTCGGACAGGACCGTGACCGGGGCGCCCACCGTGCCGGTGTTCGGGGTCTGGCTGGAATAGCCCAGGTAGTCGCGGGCCTGGGCCACGGTCTCCTCGGTGACCGTCGCCGACCCGGTGTGCCGCCGCAGGTGGTCGGCGAGTTCGCGCTCGAACTCGGCGATGTGCTCCTCGGCCAGCTCGAAGCGCTCCGGCACCCGGTAGGAGTCCATGATGACCACGTGCGCGGTGACCGCGCCGCGGCGCTCCAGCTCCTTGGCCACCTCGAAGGCCAGGTTGCCGCCGAGGGAGTAGCCGAACAGCGTGTACGGGCCCTCCGCCTGGCAGGACTGCACCAGGTCGGCGTACCGGGCGGCCTTGTCCGGGCCGGGGATGAAGTTGAACGCCGTGAGCCGGTGCTCGGGCAGCTGCGCGGCGAGCTGGCGGTAGACCAGGCCGTGCCCGCCCGCGGGCGGGAAGCAGAACACGGTGTCGGTCCGGTCGGGGTTGAACTCCAGGAACGGCTGGGAACCCGCCACCCGGCCGGTCACCACGTGCTCGACCGCGGTGGCCATGCCGTGCAGGGTGGTGAGCCGGAACAGCATGCTCACCGGGACCTCCACCGCGAACTCGGTGCGCAGGTGGTGGATCAGCTCCACCAGCTTCACCGAGCTGCCGCCCAGCTCGAAGAAGTCGTGCCGCAGCCCGACCCCCTCCACGCCGAGCAGCGACTGCCACAGCGCGGCCGTGCGCACCTCGTACAGGGTGACCGGCGGTTCGAACGCGACGGTGCCCGCGCTCGCCTCCGGCACCGGCAGCGCGTCCACGTCGACCTTGCCGTTCGGGGTGAGCGGCAGCTCCGGCAGCGCGGCGAAGTGCGTCGGGATCATGAAGGTGGGCAGCCGCTCGCCCAAGTGGGCGCGCAGCGCGCGCCAGTCCGGGGCGGCCCCGGCGGCGGGCACGCAGTACGCGCACAGCACGTCCTCGCCGCGCTGGTCGGGCCGCACCAGCACCACCACGTGCGCCAGCCCCGGCCAGCGCGACAGGTGGGTCTCCACCTCGCCGACCTCGACCCGGTGGCCGTGCACCTTCACCTGGCCGTCGGCGCGGCCCAGCAGCTCCACGTGCCCGCCCGCGCCCCAGCGCGCCAGGTCGCCGGTGCGGTAGAGCCGCACCTCGCGGCCGTCCAGCTCGCGGGTGGTGAAGCGCAGCCCGGTCTGCTCGGGGTCGCCGACGTAGCCCGCGGCCACGCCGGTGCCGCCCACGAACAGCTCGCCCGCCACCCCCGGGGGCACCGGTTCACCGCGCTCGTCGAGCAGGTACAGCTCGGAGTTCGGGAACGGGCGGCCGATCGGCACCATCCGCCCCGGTTCCAGGCCGTCGACCGGGCCCTCGAACCAGGTGCTGTCGATCGTGGCCTCGCTCAGGCCGTAGGAGTTGACCACCCGGGTGTCCGGGCCGCACAGGTCGACCAGGCGCCGGTACTCGGCGACCTTCCAGGCGTCCGAGCCGACCGCGAGCAGCCGCAGGAAGTCCAGCCGGGCCCCGGTCCGGTCGCAGTGCGCCATCAGCGCGCGGACGACCGCGGGGACGAACTCGGCGCACTCGACCCGCTCGGTGACCATGGTGTCGTACAGGCGGGCGGTGTCGAAGAGCAGGTCGCGGTCGACCAGCACCAGGGTGCCGCCGGAGCCCAGCGCCCGGACCAGGTCGCCGGTGAACACGTCGAAGGCGAACCCGGCCATCTGGAGGTGGACCCGGGCGTCGGTGTCGAGCCGGTACTCCGCGCGCCACGCCTCGAACGCCGAGGCGAGGTTGCGGTGGGTGACCCGGACGGCCTTGGGCAGGCCGGTCGAGCCCGAGGTGAAGATGACGTACGCGGTCGAGTCCAACGGCACTGCGTCCAGCGGCACCGGTTCGAGCACCGCGGCCGGGTCGGGTTCCAGGTCGCCGAGGGCGGTCACCGCGCCGGGCAGCCGGTCGGCGTACCGGTCGTCGGCCAGCACCAGCTCCGCGCCCGCCGTTTCCAGCATGTGCGCCAGGCGCTCGGTCGGGTAGTCCGGGTCCAGCGGCAGGTACGCCGCACCGGACTTGAGCACGGCCAGCACGGTGACCACCAGGTCCGCCGACTTGGGCAGGCACAGGGCCACGACCGACCCCGCCCCGATGCCCCTGGCGCG
The DNA here is from genome assembly GCF_021056305.1 of Actinokineospora sp. PR83. NCBI lineage: Bacteria > Bacillati > Actinomycetota > Actinomycetes > Pseudonocardiales > Pseudonocardiaceae > Actinokineospora > Actinokineospora sp. PR83. The sequence goes on along the minus strand of NZ_JAJCXD010000126.1, from coordinate 20,960 downwards.
CAGCCCGCCCGCCAGCGCGCTCGCCCGGCTCTCCAGCTCGCCGTAGCCCAGCCGCTCCCCGCCCGGCACGACCACCGCGGTGGCCTCCGGGGTGGTCGCCGCCGCGGCGGAGATCAGCTCGGGCAGCGGGATCTCGGCCGGGACGACCCGGCCCGCGCCGCTCCACTCGGTGAGCACGGTCCGGCGCTCGGCCGCGTCCAGCACCGGCAGGGCGGTGGCCGGGGCGTCGTCGGCCGCCCTGGTCAGGCCGTCGAGCAGCGTCACGTAGTGCCGGGCGAAGCGCTGGACGGTCTCGGCGAAGAACAGGTCGGTGTTGTACTTGAAGACGCAGTGGAAGCGGTTCTCCGCCTCGTCCTCGTACACCGACAGGGTCAGGTCGAACTGGCCCTCCTCCTCCGGCAGCTCGATGTAGTCGAGCTGGTAGCCGTACTTCTCGGTGGACACCTTGTGCGCCAGCAGGATGAACATCGCCTGGAACACCGCGGACCGGCTCGGGTCGTGCTTGAGCTTGAGGTGCTCGACCAGCAGGACGAACGGGTACTCCTGGTTGTCCAGTCCGTTGAGGACGGTGGAGCGCACCTGCTCGATCAGCTCGCCGATCGTCGGCTCGCCGGACAGGTCGGCGCGCAGCGGCAGCGGGTTGACGAAGTAGCCGTAGACGCCTGCGAACTCCGGTTCGGTGCGCCCGGTCACCGGGCTGCCGACGATGATGTCGTCCTGGCCGGTGTAGCGGTGCAGCAGCAGGTAGTAGGCGGCCATGAGGACCACGAACACGGTGGTGTCGTGCGCGCGGGCCACCTCGTGCACCCGGGCGGTCAGCTCCCCGTCGACGGTGAAGAACTCCGAGGCGCCGTTGTCGGTCTGCACCGCCGGGCGCGGCTTGTCGGTCGGCAGTGCCAGCACCGGTACGTCCTGGGGCAGGTGGTCGCGCCAATAGGCCAGCATCCGCTCGGCGTCGGGGCTCGCCAGGAACCGGTTCTGCCAGTTGAGGAAGTCCAGGTACTGGGCGGCGGGCTCGGGCAGCTCGACAGCCTCTCCGCGCTTCATGCCCTCGTAGAGCGACAGCAGTTCCTCGATGAAGGTGAAGGTGGAGATCGCGTCGGAGATGATGTGGTGCACCGCCTTCATGATCACCCAGCGGTCCGGGCCCCGGCGGAACAGCCGGAACCGCACCAGCGGGTCGGTGCCCAGGTCATACGGCCTGCGGTACTCGTCGATGATCGTCCGGTAGATCTCCTCCCACGGCCGGTCCTCGACGTCGAACAGCGCCACGTCGGCCTCGGCGGTGTCGGCGATGCGCTGCACCGCCTGGCCCTTCTCCAGCAGGAAGTTGGCGCGCAGCAGCGGGTGGCGGGCCACCAGGGCGCGCACCGCGTCGAACATCAGCTCCGGGTCCAGCTCCACCCGCACCTCGACCGCGCCGCCGATGTTGTAGGCGAAGCCGTCCGGGTTGAGCTGCTTGAGGAACCACAGCGCCTTCTGGTTCTGGGTGAGCGGGTAGCGGTGCGCGTCGGTGAAGACCTCCACCTCGGCGCCGTCGTCCCCGCCTGCGGCGCGGGCGATGAGCCCGGCGTGCACCTGCTCGACCAGCTCGGCGACCGGGGCGCCGCTGAGCAGCGCGACCACCGGCAGCGACACCCTCAGCTCGGTGTTGACCTTGGCCCGCAGCTCCATCGCCAGCAGCGAGTCCAGGCCCGCCGAGGTCAGGCCCGCGCCCTGGTCGACCTTCTCCGGGGCGACCCGCAGCACGCCCGCGACCAGCGCGGTGAACCGCTCGGCGACCAGCTCGCGCCGGGTGGCGTCGTCGGCGACCCGGAACACGTCGAGGAAGCTGCCGCCGGTCTCGGGGACGTCGGCCGCCGCGGCGGCCAGCTCGGCGACCAGCGGCGGCGGGTCGGCGTACCAGGACAGGAACGTCGGCCAGTCCACCACCGTGGCCACCAGCAACTGCGCCTGCTCCTGGCCGAGCACCCGCTCCAGCACGGCCATGCCCGCCTCCGGCGACAGCGAGCTCATGCCGCGGCTGACCCGGTAGTGCTCGACCAGGCCCAGCTCCTCGATCATCCCGGTGGCCCACGGCCCCCAGTCCAGGCTCAGCGCGGGCAGGCCGCGGGAGCGGCGGTGGTGGGCCAGCGCGTCGAGGAAGGCGTTGCCCGCCGCGTAGTTCGTCTGGCCCGCCGTGGTGAGCAACGAGGCGACCGAGGCGAACAGGACGAAGTGGTCCAGGGGCTCGTCGCGCAGGTGGCGGTGCAGCAGCCACGCGCCGACGACCTTCGGGTCGTGCACGGCGTCGAAGGTGGCGCGGTCCATGTCCGGGACGAGGGTGTCGCGGACGTGGCCCGCCAGGTGGAACACCCCGCGCAGCGGTAGGCCGTGGTCGCGGCGGTACCCGGCCAGCCAGCGGGTGAGCGCGGCCTCGTCGGTGACGTCGACCGGGGCGAGGATGACCTGCGCGCCCGCCTCCTCCAGGTCGCGGACGAAGCGCACCGCGCCGCCGACCTTGCCAGCCGGGTCGAGCGCGTCCCACCACGCCCGCTCCGGCAGCGGGGTGCGGCCGAGGAGCACCAGCCTGCGCGCCCCCCGGGAGACCAGGGTGCGGCACAGCAGCCTGCCCAGGGCGCCGAACGCGCCGGTGACCAGGTAGGCGCCGTCCTGGCGCAGGCGCGGCGGCAGCGGCGCGGTGAGCGCGTCGGCGGCGGGCACCAGCCTGCTGGTGTGCCGCACTCCCCCGCGCAGCGCGACCTCGTCGATGTCGGCGTCGGCGGGGGCGGCCAGCTCGCGCAGCAGCGCGTCCGCCTCGGCGGCCCGGTCCGGGGCGCCGGGTTCGAGGTCGACCAGGACACCGCGGTGCGCGGTCAGCTCCTGGTGCCACAGGACCCGGCTGATGCCCCACGCGCGGGCGCCGATCGGCTCCACCGGGTCCGCCGCGCGCACGGCCTGGGTGCCGCGGGTGACCACGTGCAGCCTGCCGGTCAGCTCCCCGGCCAGCAGCGCCTGCGCGGTGGTGATCAGCGAGTAGGCGCCCGCCGCCGGGTCCAGCGCGGCCCGGTCCAGGGCATCGGCGCCGGGCAGGTCCAGGTTCCACAGGTGCACCACGGCCTCGAAGCCGGTCTCGGCGCCGTCGGCCAGGTCGGCGGCCAGCCGGGACAGGTGGGTCGGGTCGCCGGGGACCACGGTGGACTCCCAGCGGCCCGCGCGGTAGGCGGGACCGGTGCGCACCAGGTGGCAGTGCCCGCCCTCGGCGCGCACCCGGGCGGCCAGCTCCTCGGCCACCCCGCCGCGGTCGGCGAACAGCAGCCAGCGGCCCAGCGGGCCCTCGATCGGGGCCGGGTCGGGGACCGGCCGCCAGGACACCCGCGACAGCCAGCCGTCGATGGTCTGCCTGCCGACCGCGGTGGCCGCCTTCTCCACGTCGACCGCGCGGAACCCGCCGACGCGGCCCAGCGGTTCGCCCGCCTCGGTGTAGAGGGTGATCTCGCCGACCAGCTCGTCGGCCTCCCGGCCGGTGAGCACCGCGTGCGCCCACAGCGGCCGGGCGCCGACCTCGTCGACCCGGATCTCCCCGATCGACACCGGCAGCCGGATGCCGTCGCGGGCCTGCTCGGTGATCAGCGGGGTGAGCAGGGTCTGGAAGCAGGAGTCGAGCAGCACCGGGTGCAGGTGGTGCCCGGAGGCGTCCACCCCGGCCGGGGCCTCGACGCGGGCCAGCGCCTCGTCCCGACCGACCCACACCTCGGTGATCCCCTGGAACGCCGGGCCGTAGTGGTAGCCGAGCCGGGCCAGTTCGGCGTAGGCGCCGGGGCCGTCGAGGTGCAGGCGGGCGCGAGCGCGCACGGCGTCGGCGTCGAGCGGGGCAGCGGGCAGGGCGCGCTGCTCGGCGCGCAGCACACCGCTGGCGTGCACGACCCGTTCACCGGTGTCGCTCGCGGTGGTGACGGTGAACGACGCGTCCTCACCCGACAGCGACAGGTGCACCGGGCGCGGGTCGCTGTCGGAGAGGAACAGGGCCTTGCGCAGCCGCAGGTCGGCCACGGTGGCGTCGGTGCCCCCGGTCAGCGCCTTGACCGCCTGCAACGCCATCTCCACGTACCCCGCGGCGGGGAACAGCGGGTTGCCCTGGATGCGGTGGTCGTCGAGGTAGGGCAGCGCCTCGGTGTCGAGCCGGTTCTCCCAGGCGGCCTCGGCGCCCGCGCCGCGGCGGCCCAGCAGCGGGTGGTCGCGGTGGCCCAGGCGCACCCTGGCGACCGGCTCGGGCTCGACCCAGTACCGGTCGCGGCGCCACGGGTAGCGCGGCAGCGGCACCGGCGACCCGGCGGGCTGGAGCACCGACCAGTCCACGGTGGCGCCCGCGGCGTGCAGGGCGGCGACCGAGCGGGCCAGGCGGACCGGCTCGTCCTCGGCGCGGCGGATCGACGGCACGCTGGTGCCGGTCAGGCCCCGGGCGGCCAGGCACTCGCCGATGGAGTGCGCCAGCACCGGGTGCGGGCCGATCTCCAGGAACAGCCGGTGCCCGTCGGCGGCGAGCGCGTCCACGGCCTCGCGGAAGCGGACCCGGTCGCGCACGTTGTCCCACCAGTAGCCCGCGTCCAGCTCCGGGCCCGCGCCCCGGCCGGGGCGGCCGGTCAGGTACAGCGGCACGGTGGCCGGGGCGGCGGTGATCCCGGCGAGCGCGGCCAGCAGGTCTTCCTTGATCGCGTCCATGGCGGCGCTGTGGTAGGGCACCAGCACGGACAGGAACTTGGCGAACACGCCGTCGCCGTTGAGCGCCTGGTGCAGCTCGGCGAGCGCGTCCCGCTCACCGGCCAGGGTGACCGCGCCGGGGCTGTTCACCGCCGCGATCGACACCCGGTCGCCGTAGGGGCGCACGCGCGCGGTGGCCTCCGCCTCGGTCAGGCCGACGGCCAGCATGGTGCCCGCGCCGACCAGCTTCTGCTGCAACCGGCTGCGGTTGAGGATCACCGTGACGGCGTCTTCGAAGGAGTAGACGCCCGCCTCGTAGAAGGCCGCGGCCTCACCGGTGCTGTGCCCGACGATCGCCGCCGGTTCAACCCCGCGCGAGCGCCAGACGGCGGCCAGGGCGATCTGCACGGCGAAGTTGGCGGGCTGGGCCAGCCAGGTCTCGGCCATCTGCGAGTCGGCCTCGTCGGCGCCCATCAGCTCGATCAGCGACCACCCGGCCTGCGCGCGGATCTCGGCGTCGACGCGCTCGACGACCGCCCGGTACACCGGGTCGGCGGCGAAGAGCTGCCTGCCCATGGCCCACCACTGCGGGCCCATGCCGGTGAACACCCACACCGGCCGCTCGTCCGTCCCCGCCCGCCCGGTGAGGACGTCGGGGTGCGCGGTGTCCGCCTCGGCGGCGGCCAGCGCCGCGTCCAGGGACTCCCGGTCGGTGTAGACCACGGCGGCGCGGTGCTCGTGGTGCTGGCGGCGGTGGGCCAGGGTGTGGCCCAGGTCGGCCAGGTCCACACCCGCGGCCAGTTCGGCGCGCAGCCCGGCGGCCAGCTCGGCCAGTGCCTCCGGCGCCCTCGCCGACAGCGGCAGCACGGCGGGCACCGGCACCTCGACCCGCTCGGCCGGGGCCTCGCGGGCGGGCGGCTCCTCCAGCAGCACGTGCGCGTTGGTGCCGCCGAACCCGAAGGAGTTCACGCCCGCGCGGGCCGGGCCGTCGTGCTCCGGCCACGGCACCGGCTCGGTCGGGATGTCGAACGGCAGCGCCGCCAGGTCGATCTCCGGGTTGACCCGGTTCAGGTTGATGTGCGGCGGGATCACCCGGTGCCGCAGCGCCATCGACGTCTTGATCAGCCCGGCCATGCCCGCGGCGGCCTCGGTGTGGCCGATGTTGGCCTTCACCGAGCCGATGTAGCACTTGGCGCCGGGCGCGCGGCCCTTGGCCAGCACCCGGCCCAGGGCGTTGGCCTCGATCGGGTCGCCGACCGGGGTGGAGGTGCCGTGCGCCTCCACGTACTGCAACTCGCCCGGTGACACGCCCGCCTCGGCGCACACCCGCTCGATCAGCGCCGTCTGCGCGTCGCCGCTGGGCACGGTGATGCCCGGGGTGCGGCCGTCCTGGTTGACGCCGGTACCGATGATCACCGAGTGGATCGGGTCGCCGTCGCGCAGCGCGTCGGCCAAGCGCTTGATCGCCACCACGCCCACGCCCTCGGCGCGCACGTAGCCGTCGGCGTCGGCGTCGAAGGTGCGCGACTTCCCCTCCGGGGACAGGAAACCGCCCTTGGTCTCGGCGATGGTGTACTGCGGCGCGGAGTGCAGCAGGGTGCCGCCCGCCAGCGCCAGGCCGGTCTCCCCGCTGCGCAGGCTCTGGCAGGCCAGGTGCACCGCGACCAGCGAGGAGCTGCACGCGGTGTCGATGGACACGCTGGGGCCGCGCAGGTCGAAGCAGAACGAGATCCGGTTCGACACCATCGTCATCATCGTCCCGGTCGCGGTGTGCGCGGCCAGCGTGGTGAAGCCCAGGTCGGCGAACTGGAGGATCTTGTAGTCCAGGGTGAAGGCGCCGACGAACACGCCGACGTCGGTCCCCGCCAGCTCGGCGGGCTTCTGGCCACCGTCCTCCAGCGCCTCCCACGCGACCTCCAGCAGCTTGCGCTGCTGCGGGTCCATGTGCTCGGCCTCGCGCGGGCTGATGCCGAAGAACTCCGGGTCGAACTCGTCGAAGCCGTCGATGTAACCGCCCCGACCGCCGACTAAGCGACCCGGTTTCGCCTTGTCCCTGCTGCCCAGGGTGACCCGGTCGTAGCGGTCGCGTGGTGTGTCGGTGACGCAGTCCTTGCCGTCGAGCACGTTGCGCCAGAACGTCCGGTAGTCCGACGCACCACCGGGCAGGCGGCAGCCGATACCGACGATGGCGAAGCGGTTGTCCTCGGGAACGGGCGTGCGTGGGTGCATCGCAGGGCTTTCCTTTGCGTGTCGGGGAACCGGGTGACCGCGGGCCGGGGTCGCGGGTGGGCCGGGCGGCTCAGCCGCCCGGCCTCGGCGCCCGGTCACGGGGTCGCAGCGGGTGCAGGAACGAGGCGACGACCTCCCCGGTGCGCGGGAACGAGGTCGGGTCGGACAGGCCGATGGCGGCCGGGGTGCGCCCCGGCCGCCAGGTGTAGCTGCCGAACAGGTGGTCCCACACGGCCAGGTCCGAGCCGTAGTGGCCCGCCTCCGCCAGGTCGGTGCTGTGGTGCAGGCGGTGCTGCTCCGGGCTGGCCAGCACGTGGTTCAACCACCCGATGCCGACGTCGATGTTGGCGTGGGTGAAGTAGCCCTGGAGGACGACGAACAGGCCGACGGCGAACACCGACTGGGCGGAGAAACCCACCAGCGCCAGGGACATCTGCACCACCACCTGGGTCATGGTGATGTCGAGGACGTGGTTGACGCCGTTGTTGCCCACGTTCACCTTGTCCGGGACGTGGTGGACGCCGTGGAACCGCCACAGGAACGGGTTGCGGTGGCTGAACCGGTGGAAGGCGTACCCGCCGAGCGAGCCGAGCAGCAGCGCCGCGGGCAGCTCCAGCGGCAGCGGCCACCCCGGTTCCAGCGGCGCGATCGCCTCGACGGCGGCGGCCACCAACGACTGGGCCAGCGCGGTGCCCAGGGCGGTGAGCAGGAAGTACAGCGCGTACACGCCCCACTCGCGCGGTTCCGGCCGCCACTGCGGCTCGAACGGGATCAGGTGTTCGAGCAGGGCGAACACCGCGATGATGGTGAGGGTGACCACCGGGCTGACCACACCGGGGTCCCAGCCCCCGGCGACGGCGACCACGGCGGTGGCGAGGGTGGCCAGGAGCAGTGCGGGGTAGGCGATCCGGCGCAGGAGGGGGTGCGGCGAGGTCTCCCGCCGAGGCAACGAGTCGACCACTGAGCACTCCTCACGATCACCGTCCGGACACGCGGACGTGCGACTGCCACGGCGAACACTCGACAGGCAGGGGAATGGTGCGACGGTCCACATTGACCGTCGAGAGTGGAAAGTGGAGTCGGATCGTTCCGACCACCACGAGGACGGTCGCGCGGCGGTGTGCGCCCCGTCCGAGCGCCAACCGAAGATCAGGTCGCGGCAAAGGTTACCGATTATTTCAAACGCCGGGCAATGCACCGTTCGGTTGACGGGGATTTTCCGAGTACAAGCAGGTCCGGGCAACAGTTGTTCTGCGCCTCCTGGCCCATGCGGTGATCCGCTCGGAGTATGCCGGGTACGGCACCGTCCGGCGGCTCTCGCGCGCCCGGACCCGGAATAGGGCTGGTAGCAGTCCCGGCTCGCAGCTTCCGGACAGCACGCGTCCCGTTCGCGGTTTCAGGACACCGAAGGAGCACGCCGCCGTCAGCGAGGGGAGCGGGCGATCACGCAGCGCCACGACGGGCGGAGTGGACCCGCACCCGCTGCGCCACAAGGAGGAAGCGGTGCGATCGACACCACACCCCCCGTGAGGACTGCTCAGGAATGGCGGTTCCCATTTCTTTGGGAATGGGTACGGCCGATTTCCGCGTCACGAACAGTATTTCAGGAGGCGGACATCTCGTCGTCACAATGTGCGGATTAATCCAGACAGGTCGGGCTATTCGGGGGCGGGCGGATCGGTCCGCACGGGGTCGACGCCGTTCCACGGGATGACGCGCAGGGTCCGGGCGGCCTGCTCCCCCGTACCCGGGTCCGTGATCCGCTCGTCGTCCACCAAGAGCGTTTCGCGGATGAAGTCGCCGGTGAGGCGGGTCGAGGCGGGGCCGCCCGGGTTGATCAGGACGTCGACGCCGTCGGCGAGGTGCACGACCAGTTCGTCCAGGTCGACCCGGTGCCAGCCGGGCGGGGTGAGGCGGTCGCGGTGCGGTTCGCCGGTGACCACCACGACGCAGGGGACGTCGTCAGGGGACTTGGTGATCAGCGGGCGGCCGTCGGCGTTCACCGCGAGGTCGAGCGCGGTGTCGCGCAGGACCAGTTGCAGGTGGGAGGTCTCGGCGCGGGCTTGGAGCACCAGCCGCAGGACGGCGTCCATGGGGTCCGTCGGGGAGTCCCCACCGGCGGGGCGGTAGTCCCGGTTGGGGCGGAAGCGGCCGAGCCCGCCGTCCTCGTCCACCGGCCACAGACCGACCACCGCCTCCGGTGGTGGCGCCTCCCCCGCGGCGGGCCGCCAGGTGGGGTCCATCAGCAGGAACCAGTTCTCCAGCGAGTCCTCGGTCCGCTCCGGGTCGTCGGTCATGGTGTCCATCGTGGTCCCTCCTCCTGGGCGCGGTCCACCGGGGTCACAGCCAGTCGGGCCACTGCAGGGACGCCGCCACGGAGTGCTCGCCGGGACGGGACACCACCGGGTCGCCCGCGAGCTCGATCAGCTCGGCGGCGCGGGGCGGCAGGACGACCCGACGGGGGGCCCCGGTCTCGTCGACGCCCTCCAGGGTCACCGAGCGCACCAGCTCGGCGAGTTCGGGGCGGGTCGCCAGGAAGGCCAGGACGACCGTCCACAGCTCACCAGCGCGCGGGTGGCCCGCGATGGCGTCCGCCACGGCCAGCAGGTTCAGGTCCCCGCCGCGGTCGCGCAGGTCCCGCACCAGCTCCTCGATGACCCGCTTGGCCGCCTCGTCCACCGGGAGCCCGGCGAGCGACTCCGCCGTGGGCTCGTCCGCCGGGCCGGGGTCGCCGGGGGTGAAACCGGCCAGGCCGGGCAGCTCGGCGGCGTCGGCCAGCCCCGCCAGGCGGGCGAGGTCGGGCAGCACGTCGTCGCCGGGGAGGCCGCCCGCGACGGGCGCGGTGGGCGCCTCGGGTGCGGCGGGCGCCTCGACCGGGCCCACCCCGGGTGCGGAGGGAACACCGGCGGACACCGGGGAGACCCCCGCGAGGGCGTCGCGGTGCAGGTCGGCGATCGGGTGGCCCTTCGGCACGGCGAGCAGGCCGCTGCCGCCCGCCCAGCCCGCGGGGCTGTGCACCACGGCCTCGGCCGGGCCCAGGTCGTCCGCCCGCAGCCGGGGGTCGGCGTGGACGCCGCCGAAGCGGGACAGGATCTCGTTGGCGGCGATGGCCGCCGCCGCGTCCCGGCTCTCCCGGGTGTCGCGGTCCAGCTCGGAGGCGAACCGGTCGTACTGGTCCATGGGCGCCTCGTCGTGGAAGACCTCGTTCACGTCGAGCAGGGCGATGCCCGCGCCCGCCGCGAGGTCGTACAGGTCGGCGACGTTGGTCAGGTAGTCCAGGTCCAGCTCGTCGTCCTCACCGCTGACACCGTGGCGGGCCTGGCCGAGCACCTGCCACCGCATCGCGGCGCGGGCGATGTCGCCGCGCGACACGTCGGTCCACAGCACCGCCTTCCACCGCTCCCCCGCGGTGCGGGCGGTGTGCAGCAGGTTGTCGCGGAAGTGGGCCACCGCCCCGGCGGTGCGCAGCGCGCCGCCCAGCACCACCGAGTGCACCAGGCGCGGCAGCTCCAGCAGCTCGGGCAGCGGCGGCAGCCCGCGGTCACCCGCCCAGGTGTAGCGGCGCTCACCCGCGGCGGACCGCGCGACCGCGCTGTCCGGGCCCTCCGCCAGGGCGGACGGGGTCAGGTCGGCGTGGGTCGGGGTGGGCTTGGTGAGGTCGAGCCGCTTGATCAGCTCGGCGCCCTCGGCCGCGGACAGGTCGGCGTGGTCCTGCCCGGCCAGGTGCGGCTGCGGCGCGGGCGGAGCGGGCGGGTCGAACACGCCCTCGCCGTGCGCCTCGTCGGCGGCCACCCACAGGTCGATCACCGCCGCGGACACCGAGTCGGCGTCGTCGTCGGTGGACCGGGACGGCCCGGCACCCTCGTCCTCCATCACGACACCGGGCCGCTCGGCGGTGGGCGCGGGGCTGTCGGCGAGCGGACCCGGCACGTCGAGCCGCTCCCCCGCCGTGCGGAGGCCGCCGCCGTCGGGGAACGACCGGGTGCCGTCGTCGAACAGCGTCACCGGGGAGTCCGGGCCGCGCACGGCACCGCGGTAGCCGTCCTCGCGCAGCAGGTCCGCCAGCCCGCCGAGCCGGTTGCCGAGGGCCGGGTCGGCCACGCGGCAGCTCAGGAACACCAGCTCCGAGTGCTGGCGCCACGCCTGCCCGCCGGGCAGCGCGGAACTCGCGAGCAGCCGCAGCACCCCGGCCTCGTCGATCCGCACCTCCTTGCCGTCGGACTTGCGCTGGACGGCGAACCCGTCGGCGGAGTGGTGCAGGGCCACGGAGTAGGCACCCGGGTCACCGGCGCCGTGCTCGAAGGCATCCGCCAGGATGCCCGCCTCACCCGCCCGGGGGAACGCCACGCCGACCACCTCGCCGGAGGCGTCGGTCAACGGGGTGAACACCACGTCGTCCAGGTCGACGTGCCCGGGGGCGAACAGCTCGGTCAGCGGGACGGGGTTGTCCAGGGTCCCCGGGGCGGGGGTGGTCGAGGGTGCGTCCTGGGTGGGCGCGTCCGGGGTGGGCGCGGCGTCCGGGGTGGCCATCTCGACGCCGGGGCGACCGCCGCCGAGCACCAGGAGGTCCGACAGCGCCATAACGTCGATGATGACGGTGCGCCTGCGGGTGGCCAGGTCCGGCCCGTCCGGGCGCGGGTTCTGGCTGCGCCCACCCGAGTGGACGGTCGGCTTGAAGGACTCCGGGTTCGGCAGCGCGGCCCGGTCGTGGCCGTGCCGGGCGTACCGCTCGCGCTCGGCGTTCATGGTGTCCATCAGCAGGTCCCGGACGGCGCGGGCGCGGGCCTCCCCGGTGCGCGTCGCGTGGGTGCGGGAGTTGCCGTAGCCGACGATGGTGATCCGCGGCGGGAACTCGTCCGGCCCGCGGCGGCGCATGTCCTCGAACAGGCCGTAGGCCAGTTCCTGGACCTGCCACCGGCCCTGGTCGTTGAGCTGGGTCTGCTCCTTCTCGAACAGCACGGTTGTCTGCTCGGGCGGGGAGATGGCCGTGGGCCTGATCCCCATGGCCTCCTCGTAGAGCACGTCGTAGGCCGCCGGGTCCATCCCGTGCGACGGGGCGGCCTGGTCGGTGGGCTGGGGGCGCGAGGAGGAGGCGACGGCCTGCCCCGGGGTCGGCTGCGCCTGCGGGGGCGCCTGGGTGGGGCGCGGGGCGGGCTGCTCCGGGGCCGGGTTGGTGCGCGAGCCGGGCCCGCGGGCGGGCGCCTCGGACACCTGGTTGGCCTGCTCGGCGGAGCGGGCCCGCGGCGGCGTCCCGGGGTCGAGGTGGAACGGGTTGCCGTGCGAGGACCCCGACCCCGAGGACGAGGGCCGCGACCCGGTCGAGACCGCGTCGAACTCGCGGGCCAGGTCTTCGAGGTCGAACGGGTCGGAGTGCCGGGACTGCTCAGGCAGGTCCGGCAGCACGGCGCGGGCGGCGTCCCAGTCCACCAGGGCGAGCGCGTGCTCGTCGGGGAACAGCCCGTCGACGGCGACGTTGTCGCGCAGCTCCTGCTCGCTGAGCGGGCCGAAGCGGTGGTAGCGGCCGAAGTTGTCGTCGTAGAGCAGCGCCGGGTCGACGAACTCCGCCGCGCGCATCACCTCGTGGTAGGTGTGCTGGTCGGTGCTGCGCAGGAAGCCGAACAGGCCCAACCGCAGCAGGTCGAGGTTGAGACCCGCGCCGCGGTGCTGGTTCAGCATCGACGCCAGGGTGAGCACCAGGTGCGTCGACCCGGAGGTGCCGGTGCTGACCAACCCGCCGGTGCCCTCGGCCTGCTGGTGCAACCCGCCCCCGGAACCGAGCTGCTCCGGCTCGATGGGCGGCCTGTCTCCCGAAGTGGACGATCCGTCTTCCGCGGTGGACGGGCCTGCCTCCGCGGTGGACGACTCCGGTTCGACGTAGAGGGCCATCTCCATGCGGTTGTTGGCGGGAATCCACCGCAATTCGCCGTCGCGCACTCCGGTGGACAGCTCGCGCTGGCTCAGCGGCGGGTAGACGTCTCCCGGCCTGGCCCGAGTCAGGATGCTCCGGGTGAGCTCGTCGATCTGCCGCTGCCGCTCCGCCCGGGACAGGGACGTGTCCTCGGAGAGCCGGGTGATCTCCCGAACGGCGTCGGTGGGGTGCCGCTGCGGCCGCTCCCCCTCGATGCGCGGGTGGCGGGTGTGCAGGTCGGGCAGCGCACCGAGCAGTTCCTCACCCCGGGCGAGGGACCAGATGAGCGTGATCCGCTCGCGCAGGTTGCCGGACTGCACCACCTGCTGGTTCTGGGTGCCGACCCCGACCGCCCCGATGAGGGAGGGCTCGTTCTCCCCGACCCAGCGCTTGCGCCGCTGCGGCACCGCACCCCAGACCGCCTGGGCGAACCGCCCGAACTCGGCCTGCACGTCAGCGCGCCGCATCAGGTAGTCGGCCAACCGGCCCTCGTACTCCTCGGCCCGGCGCTGGAACTCCAACCGCGCGTCGAACCAGCTGCGCGAGAAGTCCCCCAGGTCGGACAACCGCTGCGGCCCACCGGTGGACGACCCGCCGCCGTCGTCGTCGCCCAGGGTCACCGAGCGGACGGCCGGACCACCCGCGGCGGAACCGGGCGCCGGGACGCTGCTGCTGCGGTTGGCCGAACCGACGGCGGGTTCCGCGGCGACAACCGGCGCACTGTTGCGGCGGGTGGTCGAGTCGCTCGCGGGCGGGCGGGCACCGTTCGTCGCCGAGTGGGCGGGCGCGAGGTCGAGAGGCGAGTTGGCGGGGGTCGCGCCCGCCGTGGTGGGAACAGACCCGGGGGTGACAGGCCCGGTGCCGAGGGGGCCGGGGGTGGCCAGGTTGAGGGCGGACGGCCTGGGGCCTGCCGAGCTGGGGGTGACCGGGCCGGGCCTGGTGGGCGCGGACGTCGCCTGCTCGGGAGCGGCCGAGCTGGGGTTGACCTGCTCGGGGCCGACCACGTTGGGGGTGGCCGAGTCGGGGCCTGCCAGGTCGCGGGTGGCCGAGCTGGGGTCAGGGCTGATCAGGCTCGGGGTGGCCGAGTCGGCGTTGGCAGGCTCAGGGGTGGCCAGGCTCGGGTTGGCCTGCTCGGGGGTGGCTGGTGTGGAAGTGGCCGAGTCGGGGGTGATGGGCTCGGGGGTGGCCGGGGTGGACTCCTGACCGTTGGAGGCGCGGGACTGCTCGGGAGCGGGCTGGTTCCCGACCTGCCGGGTGGGTGCGGCCGAACTGGGGTTGACCTGCTCGGAGCTGACCACACTCGGATTGGCCGACTCGGGAGTGACCAGGCTCAGGCCGGCCGGAGTGGACTCCCGGCCGTTCGAGGCACGGGACTGCTCAGGAGCGGGCTGGTTTCCGAGCTGGGCGGATTCGGCCGGGGTGGGGGTGGCCTCGGCGTCGGTCCGCGTGGACTCGGGTGCTGTGCTCGCTTCGGCAGTGGTGCCCGCGGGCTCGCCCACCGTGTCGGGAGCGGGTGCCTCCGGGGTACGGGGCGTACCGGGGGTTTCGCCCTGCCGGGTGACCTGGGCCGACTCGTTCGCGGTGTCGGTGACCGCCGATTCCGGGGTGGTGTTCGGCAGGTGGCCTGCGGCGGGGGTCGCGTTCTCCTCGGCGATGGCGCCGTTCAGGTCGCGGGCGGCCGCCTCGGCGTTCGAGGGGGTGCGCACCGGTCGGTGGGTCGGGGTTTCGGGGGTGGCGTCGCCCTGGGGGGTTCCGCGCCGGGGTGACGTGGAGTCGCCCCGCTCGACGGGCGTGCGCGGCTCCGGGACCGACCGGGTGCGGCTCGGCGTGCCGGGGGTGCTGTCGGACGACTGCCCCGCGGTCTGCCGCCGATCGCCGGGCGAGGTGGAGCCTTCGGCACCGCCCTGCCGCTGCCGGGCACGCTCGGCTTGACGCTCCAACTGCTCCTGCACCTCGCGCCTGCGCCCGGGCGACTCGCTCTCGATCCGCTGCTGCACGCGCTCCTGCTCGGCCTCGAACCGGGCCCGCTCCTCCGCCAACTCCCGAGCCGCGGCACCATCCTCCCGCGCGGGCCCACCGGGCGTCTCCCCGGTGGAGCCCGCATCCGAAGCCCGCTCGGCAGCCGACTCCTCCACGGGACGCTGCCCGGCGGGAACCTCACCCTCGGCAGCCTCGTCACTCACGCGCTGCCCGGCACCGGCCTCTTCTCCGACCCGCTTCGCCGCGGCTTCCTCAGCCTGCTTGGCCGCGGCTTCCTCCTCGGCCCGCTTGGCAGCCTCTTCCTCAGCCCGCTTCGCCGCAGCCTCCTCGGCCCGCTTCGCCGCGGCTTCCTCCTCGGCCCGCTTGGCAGCCTCTTCCTCAGCCCGCTTGGCCGCGGCCTTCTCCTCGGCTCGCCTGGCCGCCTCCTCCTCAGCCCGCTTCGCCGCAGCCTCCTCTGCCCGCTTCGCCGCGGCTTCCTCCTCAGCCCGCTTGGCGGCGGCTTCCTCAGCCCGCTTCGCCGCAGCCTCTTCCTCAGCCCGCTTGGCGGCGGCTTCCTCAGCCCGCTTCGCCGCAGCCTCTTCCTCAGCCCGCTTGGCGGCGGCTTCCTCAGCCCGCTTCGCCGCAGCCTCTTCCTCAGCCCGCTTGGCGGCGGCTTCCTCAGCCCGCTTCGCCGCAGCTTCCTCCTCAGCCCGCTTCGCCGCAGCTTCCTCCTCAGCCCGCTTCGCCGCAGCTTCCTCCTCAGCCCGCTTCGCCGCAGCTTCCTCCTCAGCCCGCTTCGCCGCAGCCTTCTCCTCGGCTCGCCTGGCCGCCTCCTCCTCAGCCCGCTTGCGGTCGGCTTCGGCCTGGTCCGCTTGGCGCTGCCGCTCCTCGTCAGCGGTGCGCTGGGCGTCGTCGGCGGAGTTCCCGCCGTTGTCGGAGTCGTTGTCCGCCCGGGAGCTGCCGTCGTCGGGGGTGGTGGTGCCGGCGGGGGCGGGGTTTTCGCCGCGGGCCGCGGCGAGGGCGGTCTGGTAGGCGTCGTAGGCCGACCACCACTTGCCCGCGGCTTCGTCGGCGGCGGTCTTGCCCTTCTCGACCTCCGCGATGCCGTCTTCCATGGCCTCCGGTGTCAGCACCTCGTCGAGGGCGTTGCGCATCCCCTCCAGCTGCACCACGGCCTTGTTCCAGGCTTCGCCGGTCTCCTTGAGCTCGGTGACCGCGTCGACCAGTTCCTTGGGCAGCGCGGTGGTCGCGTCGGGGGTGCTGCGGATGACGTAGGCGTCGTGCACCGTGACGTCGGCGGCACCCGTCTTGAGCGTGCTGAACAGGCCGCCGGTCGGGCGGAAGACGAAGCGGAACTCGGCGGTGCGCAGGTCGGCGCGGGTGACCTTCTCGTCGGGCTTGACCGCCTCGGGCGACTGGGGGGTGGTGATGCTGCCCGCGGGCTTGGTGACCTCGGTCGTGCCGACGAGGTCCTTGGCCGAGATGGGCAGCCGCTTGCGGGTGGCGCCGAACAGCGACTGGAAGTTCCGCCGTCCCTCGCTCGGCGAGTTCGCGCCCGCCGGGTGGCCCGCCCCCGCGCCCACCGCGAGTGCCGTCGCCCCGGTCCTGTACTCGTTGCCGGACTTGAACTCGACCTTGACCTTCCGGCCCGCCTTCTCCGAACCCTTGACCTCCACGGCCGCGCTGGCCGAGGCCAGCCGGGGCGGGTCGGGGAAGCGCACGTGCACCTCGAGTTCGCCCTTGAGGTGCGACGGCAGCGGGACGACGAACTTGCCCTTGTCCATGGCGCCGACGCCGACCTTGGCCGCGACGACGTTCAGGCCCGACCGGAGGGAGGCGACCGTGGCGGCATCGACCTTGGCCCCGCCGCCCTCGATTGCCTTCTCCGCGCCCCGGCGCAGGTCGGCGACGTCGCCGAGGAAGTGCTCGACGAAGAAGGTGCCCTCGGGCGGCAGGCCCGTCTTGTGCCCGCCCCGGTGCCAGGCGGCCAACCCGTCCGCGGTGTGCTGCGCCTTGTCGGTCACCGGGGTCACCGGGTCCGCCTCGCCGTAGGTCGCCTTGCCCGCGGTGCGGGCGGGGAGGGAGTCCTCGGCGAGCTTGACCACGGTCACGTCTTCGGTGGTGCCCTTGACGCTGACCAGGGTCTCGTTGGCCCGCTCCTGGCCGCTTGCGTCGACCTCGACCTCGCGCTCGATCACCAGGTCGAACGACAGCGGGCCCCGGTGGGCGGCCATCGGGCCCGCGGCGGTGGCCGACTGCTTGTGGTCGACCTGCTGCTCCACGGAGGTCTTGCGGTCGAACTTGCCCAGATCGGCCCCGGCGTCGGGGCCCGCGGTGAGCGCGCCGCTCGGCTCGCCGAAACCGGTCGTCTTCCCGGCGTTCGCCGGGTCGCCCTGCTTGGTGATGCCCATGCCGGGGCGCACCGAACCGTTGACCGACGCGATGGTGACGCCCTGGGAGCGGTCGCTGGTGTTCTTGATGGTCGTCTTGGCCGCCGCGGTCGTCTGGTTGACGTGGTCGATCCCGGCGAACGTCAGGGTGCCCTGGAAGTTCGACTTGAGCGTGGCGTAGTAGGTCTTCCCGGAGAGGCGGTCCTCCAGGCGGACCGGGACGGAGCGGCCGCCGTTGAGGGTGGAGTTGACCGACCGGTCGGCGTGGGCGAGGAACTCGCTGAGCGCGCGGACGTTGTGGTGGTTCTCCGCCAACGCCGAGTCGGGCAGGAGCCGGGCGGCGAGTTCGGTGCCCAACTGGCTGCGCACCTGCGGCAGGATGGAACGCAGGTCGATCGGCGTGGTGACCCGGCCGATGCCGATCGACGGCTTGGCCGAGTCGACCAGGGTGGCGGGCGAGGGCAGGGTCCGGTCACCGTGCTGGGAGAGCGCGGCGGGCGCGGGGGCGGGCTCGCCGTTCATCCTGGCGATCTGCGCGTCGGTGGCCCACATCAGCACCGCGTTGTCCAGGTGGAAGCTCTCGCCGGACTTGCCGATGGCCGCCGGGTCGGGCTTGGAGAACCGGTGCAGGAGGTTGTCCCGGTGGTGGACCTCGGCCACCACCGCGACGTCGAGGTCGACGGCGACGAGCGACTTCTTGACCGGGACGCCGTGCTCGTAGACGGTGCGCTCGACGCTGGTGACCTCACCGCCCTCCTTGCTGCCCCAGCGCGCGGACAGGGGGGTGAAGTCGGCGATGAAGATGCCCCGCGGGCTGACGGTGTTGCCGGGTGCGGCGGTGGTACCGGTGCCCGACACGACCGCCACGCCCGTGCTGGTGGCCCCGAAGCCGTTGTCGGTGCCCCGGCCCGAGCCCGTGGTGGTGCGGTTGCCCGTCCGCTCCTGGATCTTCTGGAACTCGACGGGTCCGAGCTTGCGGGCCGCGGTGGGGGTGAACACCACTCCCGCCCGGCCGTGGCCGTCGGCGAGCCTGCGACCGTGGCCGATGCCTTCGATCTTGGTGACCTCGCTGAACAGCGTGGGGTTGTGCTTCATCGCGTCCGGGCTCAGCTTCGACTGGATCATCCTGATCCTGGCCCCATCGGCGAAGGTGAAGGCCGGGTCGTTGCCCGAGGCGCGCGCCATCGAGTCCTCCACCGACTTGACGGCGTTCTCGCTGCCGAGCACGGCGACGATCTCGGCGTTGTCGAAGACGTGCGAGTCGGGTACGAGGAGGTTGTCGATGGCGGGCGGCCTGTTGGTGACCTGCTGGTTGGTCGGGGTGATCGTCAGGGGGGCGGGTTGGGTCGTGCTGACCAGCTTGTCCGGGACGAAGACCTCCAGCGGCACGACGTGCGGCGCCACCGGGGTCGAGGCGGTGGACGCGCCCAGCGTCTCGACCTCGGGCACGGTGCGCCCGCGGCTGCCGAAGGTGATGGCGCGGGTGCGCTCGTTGAGCCGGTTGTAGGACCGGACCTCCTGGCTGATCTCCAGGGTGCCGCGGAACTTGTGGAACTTCCGCGTGTCGACGGTGCCGTCCGCCTTGAGGGCGTCGCCGTCGGTGCGCACGACCGAGCCCTTGTCCCCGACGCTCAACTTGTCCGTCGCGGACCTGGTCTGGGTGCCCTTCACCTCGGCGATGTAGACGCCGAAGGCGTTGCCGACCGGGCCCTGCACCCGGGCTTGGCCGCCGAAGGCGAAGGTTTTCTTCTTGCCCTTGCCGAACTCCACCTCGGACTTGGACTTGGCGGTGCTGCCGCTCTCGGCCTCGTTGACCGCCTTGCCGGGCACGTCGGTGAAGTCGGTCAGCTTCGCCCGGAGGGTGATGACCGCGTGGTACTCGCGGAAGACGCCCTTCTTGACGATCTCCATGGTCAGGCCGTTCGGCGAGATCATGGTGTCGACCAGCTCGGACAGCTGCGCCGAGGTCAGCTTGGTGGCCAGGTCGTCGCCCCGGGCGAGCAGCTCGTTGACCCGGTTCTGGGTGGTGTTCCACTTGGCCAGGTCGGGCGAGTCGAACGTGCGGAGGAACTTGCGCGAACTCAGGTGGTACCAGCGGTGGCCGGGGGTCTTCTGCAGCAGTTCGGCCACCTTCTCCCGGATGTGGCCGTTGTCGTAGAGCTCGTTGATCTTGGCGCCGCCCAGGGACAGCTTGGACTCCATGTGGGCGGGTCCGTAGTGGACCCGCGGCGGGGTGGGCGCGGCGGGGGCGGGCGTCGTGTCGGGCGTGGTGCTCGCGTTCGCGGTGTCCGCGTTCGCGGTGTCCGCGTTCGGCTTCGCGGTGTTCGGCGTCGCGGTGTTCGGCGTGGTGCCGGTCGTCGTGTCGTCGGAGACCATCCCGGCGCGCTCGGCGCGGTCGCGCCGGGTCCACTGGACGGCCTCGACGTGGCCCGCCAGCGGCACGGGGTCGTGGCCCACCCGGCGGATCTGCAGGTCGTAGACCGCCCGGTAGCGCACGGCGTCGCCGGTCGTGGACAGGGTCTCCTTGGCGACGTTGTTGTGGGTGATGTTCTGGGAGTTCTCCTTCGAGAAGCTGAACCCGCCCGTCGGCCCGCCGCCGACGAAGAACGCCGGGGTGTCGACGCCCCAACCGAAGAAGGCGATGCCCCCGATGGTGCGGGAGGTGGTGTGCTTGTCGCCGGAACCGATGTCCAGGGCGTCGGTGTCGGTGTGCTTGACGTCCTTGGGCTGTTCGATGACCTGCACGTACCGGGTCACCGCGCGGACCTCGACCTGGTCGACGGCCTGGGACCAGCTCTTGCTGTGCTTGCCCTTGTGCAGGATCTGGTCGGCCCGCACCCAACCCTCGTCCTTGCCGACCGCCGTCGGGTCGGACACCGCGTTGGGGATGACCTTGTCCGTGAGGGTGGCCTCGGAGAACATTTCCCGCAGGGCCGTGCGCCCGTCGGCGCCCACCGCCATGAGCTGCTTGGGGAACAGCCCCTTGGCCTGGTCGAAGAAGCTCTTGCCGCCCTCGGTCTTGGCGTGCGCGGTCTCGACCGCGAACCGCCTGGGCATGGCGTTGGTGGGCGCGACGAAGGGGCCCGCGGTGCTCTCCTGCTGGAGGGTGGTGGGCACGCTCAGCCCGACCTTGCCGGTGACCGACTGGACAGCGCCCACCCTCGCACCGGAGGCGTCGAAGAGCGTGTAGGTGATCTTGACCGGGACCTCGACGTCCTCGAGGGCCTTGAGCTCCACGGTGGAGCTCTGGGTCGCCTTGTAGGTGGACTTGTGCTCGTGCGCCGCGCTGGGCGCGGCGGGCAGGTCGAGGCCCGCCCCGGCGAACATGGGCGGGATCGCGGTGACGCTCGCCTGGACCCGCGCGACGCCGTCCCTGGCGTTCTCGGACTTCTGCTCGTTGGTGGACTCGATCTTGGCAGTCGGCTTGGCCTTGCCGTACTCCTTGGCGTCCTCGGTCTTGGCCGCGCCGTCGTCGGTCTTGGCTGTGGCGCCGTCCGCGCCGTCGGTCTTGGCCGCCTCCGCCTTCTTCTCCTTGAGCGTGAGGCCGTCCCAGAGGGGCTCGGAGAGAACGTGCAGCTCCATGTGCTTGCCGTTGACCCTGATGGCGGTCGTCTTGCCCGCGCCCATCAGGGTCAGCACAGCGCCCTCGACCTGCTCCTCCTGGATCCGCTTGACGTCGGCGTTGCCCGCCAGACCCCGGACCAGGGCGTCGAGGCCGGGGCGGACGTCGGCACCCACGACCCTGTCGATCTGCTTGATCTTCCCGGCGGAGCGGTTGTCCCGGGAGTACGCGG
>NZ_JAJCXD010000125.1:0-3121 GCF_021056305.1 Actinokineospora sp. PR83 | reverse complement strand
CCCGCCACTCGGCCCGCCGCCCTGCCCAGGACCGTGCCCCCTGGTCCGCGCGGCCAAGGCGCCCGCACCCGCCGCCGCGAGCTGCCCGGCGGCGACCAGCGCGATGGCCGCGCCCGCGCCGGTCGCGGGCACCAGCCCGCCGCCCACCGCCGCGCCCACCGCGAAGCAGGCGATCTTGGCGCTGGCTCCGGTGACCGAGACCTGGGCCAGCAGCCCGGCGGGGGTGTACCGCTGCCGGGTCGCCATGATCGCGGGGAGGCCGACGCCGGTGGCCACGCCCGCGAGGGCGACCACCGCGAGCGTGGCCGCCAGGTTCGCGGCCAGGGGGACGGCGAGCATGACCAGGCCGTAGCAGGCCGCGGTGCCGAAGACGACGCGCTCCGGCCGGTCGCCCGCGAGCAGCCTGCGGGCCAGCAGCGCCACCGCGAGCAGCGAGCCGACCTCCAGCGCCGTCCACAGGTACCCGCCCGCCGCCTCGCCCGCGCCGATCTCGGCGGCGCGCAGCGGGAACGCGGTGCTGAGCACCCCGGCCGCCACCGAAGCCAGTGCGGTGGTCAGCGTCGCCCCGCGCAGCGGCGGGGTGGTGGCCAGGTGGACCAGGCCGTCGCGGACCGCGCGGAGCAGGTGCGGTCGGTCCTCGGCGGCGCGGGCGACCCGGGGCAGCGCCAGCGTCACCGCCGCGCCGACCGCGGCCAGCACGGCGACCCCGTACATCGCCTCGGTCGGGCCGAGGGTGGCCGCGAGCGTGCCCGCCAGCGCCGGGCCGAGCAGCGCGGCGCCGCCGAAGGACGCCGCGTCCCACGAGTTCGCCCTGGCCAGCCCGCCTGCGGGGACCAGCAGCGGCACCAGGCTGGAGTAGCCGCCGCTGGTCAGCGGCAGCGCCACCCCGGTGATCGCGGCCAGTCCGAGCGGCAGCGCGTCCGGCGCCCGGCCCAGCGCCGCGGTGATCCCCAGGCAGGTCACCGCCAGCAGGACCCCGTTGCCCGCCAGCACCAGGGTGCGCCGCGGCGACCGGTCGAGCAGCGCGCCCAGCACCGGTCCGGAGATGACAGAGGGGAACGCGTACGCGGTGACCATCAGCCCGGCCAGCACCGGGTCCCCGGTCCGGGCCAGGGCCAGCAGCACCAGTGCGACGCCGACCATCTCGTCGGCCACGCGGGCGGCCGTCGCCGCGAGCACGTACCTGCTCATCCCCACGCGATGGCCCTCTGTCGGGCGCTACAGGCCGCGGTGGCGGCGGACGGTCTCCTCGACCACGTCGAGGACCGAGTCCATGTCGTCCGCGGGCAGGCCCATGGCCAGGTGCGACACCAGGCCCTCCAGCACCAGTTCCAGGAACGACGTCAGCACCGACACGTCCACGTCGTCGCGCAGGTTGCCCGCCTCGCGCTGGCGCAGCAGCCGCTCGCGGGTGGCGACGGTGAGCTGGGAGGAGCGCTCGGCCCAGCGGGCGCGGAACTCGGGGTCGGTGCGCAGCCGCCGCGACACCTCCAGCCGGGTGCCCAGCCAGTCCGCCGGGCGCTCGCCCGCGGCGGTGCTGCCGGGGGGCGCGATCAGCTCGCGCATCACCTGCACCAGGCCCTGCTCCGCGACGACCTCGGTCATCCGCAGCACGTCGTCCTCGGCCAGCGCGAGGAACAGCGACTCCTTGTCGCGGAAGTGGTGGAAGATCGCCCCCCGGGAAAGTCCGGTAGCCTCTTCCAACCTGCGCACGGTCGCGCCCTCGTAGCCGAAGCGCGCGAAGCACGAGCGCGCGCCGTCGAGGATCTGGCGCCTGCGCGCGTCGAGATGGTCCTGGCTCACCCGGGGCACCCGACGATCGTGGCACCTCCCCCGAGCACAAGCAATCCGTACGTACGTTTTGGGATTGACGCCACCCGCCCGGCCCAACGGGTTTTCGGCGGCTGTCGGTGCCCGCGTGTAGCGTCGATCGCGCCGGTCCCCGACCGGGGGCCGCATCCAGAACCCGTGCGGTGAAAGGGGATGAT
Organism: Actinokineospora sp. PR83; assembly: GCF_021056305.1. Lineage (NCBI taxonomy): Bacteria > Bacillati > Actinomycetota > Actinomycetes > Pseudonocardiales > Pseudonocardiaceae > Actinokineospora > Actinokineospora sp. PR83. The sequence goes on along the minus strand of NZ_JAJCXD010000125.1, from coordinate 1,133 downwards.
CGTTCTTGACCACCACCCAGGAAGCGGGTGTCGTGGAGCCGGACCGCCGTCGGCTGCGCGCCCGCGTGGAGGCCGAGGCCTACGTCGCCTCGGTCTGCTTCAAGCACGGGCCGCCGAGACTGCTCGGCGTCGAGCTCGAGTGGACCGTCCACGACCGCGACGACCCCGGGCGCAGGCTCGACCCCGACCGCCTCGCCGCGGCCCTCGGCCCGCACGCGCCGCGCACGCTGCGCACCGACAGCCCCCAGCTCCCCCTCCCGGCCGGTTCACCGCTCACCATCGAGCCCGGCGGCCAAGTGGAGATCTCCTCCCTCCCCGCACCCTCCCTCGGGCTCCTGCTCGAAGCGGTCAACGCGGACATATCCCACCTCACCTCCCTCCTCGCCGACGTCGGCCTGGTCCTGGGCACCCGGGGCCTGGACCGGCACCGGTCACCGCGCCGCGTCCTGGACACACCGCGGTACGCGGCCATGGAGCGGGCCTTCGACCCGATCGGCCCGGACGGGCTCACGATGATGTGCGCCACCGCAGGCCTGCAGGTCTGCCTGGACGTCGGCGAGCGGTCCGCCGTGGCCGCCCGGTTCGCTGCGGTCAGCTCGCTCGGCCCGGTGTGCGTCGCCCTGTTCGGCAACTCGCCCGCCCCGGGGTGGCACTCGGCGCGCACCCGCGCCGTCCTCGGCGTGGACCCGTGCCGGTCGCTGCCCCTGCCGGTCGGCGACGACCCGGCCGCGGACTGGGCCCGGCACGTGCTGGACACCGAGCTGCTGTTCTTACGCAGACCGGGATCGGACTGGGGCGCCCCACCGGGCGTCACGTTCGCCGACTGGATCGCGGGCGCCCTGCCCGAACCGCCCACGCGGGACGACCTGGACTACCACCTGTCCAGCATGTTCCCACCGGTCCGCCCGCACGGGTACCTGGAGGTGCGCTACCTCGACGCCCAGGACGGCGCGGCCTGGGTCGCGCCCGCGGCGCTGCTCACCGCGCTGCTGGCCGACCCCGGCACCGTCGACGCGGTCGTCGACGCCTGCGCGCCCGCCGCCGACCGGTGGCTGCCCGCCGCCCGGCTCGGCCTCGCCGACCGGCCGACCGCCGCCGCCGCGCGCCGGGTGCTGGAACTGGGCCTGCCCGCG
>NZ_JAJCXD010000124.1:0-16584 GCF_021056305.1 Actinokineospora sp. PR83 | reverse complement strand
AGGTGGCGCGGAATTCGACCGTCATAGCGATGGAAACACGGTCGGCCCGGATTCAGACGCAGCTAGGCCGGGTGTCCGGTGTCCTGGCCACTCAGGGCGCGGTCGAAGAATCGCGGCAGGTTGATCGGCTGGTAGCATCGCTGCGGTTCAATTAGGCGACGGACGAGGTGGGCTATGTTTGCCGGTGCTACGGCGGAAGAGGAAGCGGAACGCGGCGCGTCAGTCGCGGTTCTTCCCGTCGGGAGTTTTGAGCAGCATGGCGGACACCTGCCGTTGGCGACGGATACCCTCATCGCTGAGATCATCTCTCGGCGGGTCGCCGTTGACTACAATTTGTTCTGCCTTCCGCCGATCACCATGTCGTGTTCTCATGAACATGAGGGATTCGCCGGTACGGTCAGTATCAGTGCCTCGACATTGGTGGCGATGATCGCTGATATCCGGGCGTCGCTGACGCGGTCCGGCGTGCACAAGTTGGTCATGGTGAACGGACATGGTGGCAACTATGTGCTGTCCAACATCGCGCAAGAGGCCAACGTTGCTGGAGCGGTGTTGGGCTTGTTTCCTGGTGCTGACGATGTCGGCAGCGCCCGGCAAGCTGCGGGCATGGTGACTACTGCGCACGAGGACATGCATGGCGGGGAGTGGGAGACCTCTATCCTTTTGCATGCGCATCCAGAGGTGGTGCGGCCGGGATACCGTGATGCTGACTTCGAGGCGTCGGACCGGCCGTATCTGCATGCGCTTGGGATGGGTGGCTACACCAAGTCCGGGATTATTGGTCGGCCATCGTCGGCTACTGCGGACAAGGGGCGCTTGGCGTTGGATTCACTGTCTTCGTCTTTCGGTGACTTGTTGAGAGTTCTTGAAGGCTGATACGCGTCGATGCGGGGTGCGCATAGTGGGTATGCGCCTCGGGAGAACCGGCGAGACTTGCCGCGCATAGGAGTCATGCGCGCATTTCATCAAATGGGTACTGGTTGGGCCGTTTACTCGTTTCCATGGGCCGGTGAATCCGCCGGGTCGAAACCGAGAGACGGGATCGATCGTGGAACGTTGGGAAAACCTTCAGGCCAAGCTTTTCCACCTGGGTTACCTGGGTGAGGAGTTGGAGTTCTTCGCCGCTGACCGGCGGCGTGGTGCGTGGCTGTATCGGCAGATCGCTGTGGAGGCGTTCAAGGCCGCCGAACTCGCCGACGCTTACGCACAAGAGTCCTACACCGCTGACAGCTTTCTCGGTGGTGACCGGTGAGGCGGCGGAACACGCGCACACCGGGCCGCTCTCGGGTGGTGGTTCTACGGACTGGGATGCCCTGGTGGCGGCGGATGCTGGGTTGGTTCGCCGGCCGGGTTCGGCGAACCTGGGTGCGGTGGGTCATGTACTGGCCGGGACTGGCGTACCCGGGTATCGCGTGGGGTGCGGTGCTCAGGTGGCACGCGTGGGTCGTGCTGGGGCGGATTGTGCATCGCGGGTGTTCCCGGATCGGGCGGGCAGTCCGGCCGGTGTGGCGGTTGGTCGGGCCATGGTGCCGGGACGCCGGAGCGTGGAGCTTGCATGTGGCGCCTGTGCTGGCGCTGCGGCTGCTCGGGCGCGCTGTGCGGTTGTTGGTTCGATGGTTGGTCCGGCGAGGGGTGCCAGGGGTCGTGCGGCTGTTCGGGCTGGCCCTAGTGGGCGGTGGGTGGTTGGCCGCGTGCCTGGGCAGGTACGTACTCGCTTACCGCGACTATGGCCCGCTGGTGCGGGAGCTGGAGACCGAGGGGATGCGGGCGCACCGCGTGAAGGGCGCGCGGGACGCGTGGCGGCGGACCGCCTATCGGCGGCTCACCGTGGTCAGTCTGCTGTGCTTCGCGCTGGTCGTGGGTGTGTTCGGGCTGGTTCGACGGTATGGGTCGGTGGCCGGGTGGGGTGTAGGTGTCGTGGCCGTCGGTGTGCTGGCTGCTGTCGGACGGGCACGTCGACCCCGTCCCGCACGGGTCGAGGAACCGGTGGTGGGCGCGCCTGGACCGGATGAGCCGTACCCGATCGTGGATGCTCACACCCGGGCGCAAGCGGCGGACTGCGTGGCGCGGGCGGTCGCTGCTGAGGGGATCGAGCTGCGGGCGGTGGAGAGCGCCAAGCGGCAGCCGTGGGGATGGGAAACCGCCGTGGTCTTGCGCCGAGGCACCCCGGCCGCGCTGGTGGGCAAGGTTGCGGAGTTGGAGACGACTCTTGACCTACCTTCCGGCGGGGTGCTGGCCGCCCCGGATCGGGGTCGGCGGGCGCGGGTCGTGCTGCGACTGGCTGAGCGTGACCCGTTCGCCGGGTTGGCGGCGGCGCCGGATCACGCACCGGGGTCGCTGAGCATCCGCGACAGCCATACCGTCGGCGTGCGGATGAGTGGGGAGGATCTGCGGCTCTCCCTGTACGGGGTGCACGGGGTCGTGATCGGCGGGCCGGGTGCGGGCAAGTCGCAGACCATGCGGACGCTTGCGGACGTGGTGTCGGCGTGCGCAGATGCGCAGGTGTGGGACCTCGACCCGGCAGGCAATGGGCTGGAGGTCCTGGGCGGGGGTGTCGCGCGGTCCGAACGGGACTCCCGGAGCATTGAGGAGGCGTTCGCCGAGGCATTGGCGATGGCTCAGGCGCGGCCGAAGCTGTTGTCACGGCTTGGGATGGGTGACGCGTGGGACGCGTCACCGGACCGGCCCGCGGTGGTCGTGTTCTGCGATGAGTACCCGCGACTGTCTGATCGGGCCAAGGGCCTGGCGATCGACCTGATTCGAGTCGGCCGCAAAGCGCGGGTGACGCTCGTGTTGGCAGCAAGTGAGGCCACGTCCGACGCGCTTGGGGCAGCGGTGGCAGAGATAGCCGCATTGAAGATCATGCACGCCTGCCGACACGGAGACGTGCGCCTGGTGCTCGGGGCGAACATGATCGCCGAGGGGTGGCGACCGGATCGACTCAACCCCGCCACCGGAGAAGCACCAGAGGACGCGGGGGTTTGCTACGTCCACGCGGCCGGGTCTCGTGATCCGGTACTGAACAAGATCCGGACCGTGTCCGGTGACCGGGCCAGGCTCAACGGTTCGCACCGGGCCGCGCGGGGACTACCGCGTGTCGACGCTGAGACTCGGGCAGCGGCGATGGTCGGTTCAGTCGAACCGGCGGTGGTCGATTCGGTGGACCGGGCTGTGGTGGGTGATGTGCTGGCCGCGTTCGGTACCGATGATCGGCTCTGGACTGAGACGCTGCTGTCGAGGCTCGCGGCGGTCGATGACCGGTACGCGGGGTGGTCGGCGGATGAGTTGGCTGGGGTGCTCGCACCGTTCGCGGTACGGCCGGTGCAGGTCAAGATCGACCGGCGCAACCGCAACGGATACCGGAGAGACGCCCTCACGGCGGCGTGGGACACCTACCGGGAGGTGTCATGACAGCGCCTACCGGCCTCTACCCGGTAGAGGCCGGTAGGACTACCGGCAGACCCGCGAAAACACCTGCTGACCTGGGCGGTAGGCAGGTAGACGGCTCACCGCGGGCACTGCGTCGAAAGCGGACCATTGCCCACGGAGACGGTGTTCGGCGGTGGTGCGGTCACTACTGGCGCCTACCCCCGGTCGGGGGTGCTTGGTGATGCCCGCGTACCGCACTGCGGACAGGTTGACGGTGCATCTACCGAGTGAACCTCCGGTGCTGACTCCGGCCGCTGCCCGCATTCTGCTTGCCATTCTCGCTGAATTGACCACCATGGAGACCTTGGAAAGGGGGACCGATGACCACCGAGATGGAACCGAGTCCGTGGGCGACGTTGGATGAGCTGTGGGGGCTGGAAGTGGCTCCGGAAGCCGTCGACGGTCGCGGCTGGAACGTCGCCTTCTACGGGCGCTGCTCGACCGAGGACAACCAGGACCCGGAGACCTCCTACGGTTGGCAGATCGGCAACGCTCGCAAGTTTGTCGAGCCCTACGGCGGTGTGATCACCGATGAGTTCTTCGACGTCGGCGACTCCCGGGCCGTGTCCTGGGACCGGCGAGCGCAGTCCGCGAAGCTGCTGGCGGCGTTGAAGGACCCGGGGCGCCGGTGGAACGCGCTGGTGGTCGGCGAGGGCACGCGGTGTTGGTTCGGGAACCAGTTCTCCCTGGTCGCGCCCCGTTTGGAGGCGTACGGGGTCGAGGTGTGGGTGCCGGAGCTGGGTGGCAAGTTCGAGGCGCGGAACCCGCTGCACAAGATGCTCATGAGCATGCTCGGCGGGATGAGCGAGTCCGAACGCCAACACGTGCAGGCCCGGGTCCGCGCGGCCATGGACGCGCAGGTGGTCAACGAGGGGCGCCACCAGGGCGGCCGGGCACCATTCGGGTATGTGACCGTCAATGGTGGGCCACACCCCAACCCGCGAAAAGCAGTCGAGGGATACCACCTGCGGGTGCTGGCGATTGACGAACCGGCCGCAGCGGTCGTTCGACGTATTTACGCAGAATATCTGGAGGGTGTCGGCGATCGTGTGATCGCGGCCGGATTGAACCGGGATGGAATTCCGTGTCCGTCGGCGTGGCGACCGGAACAGAACAAACACCGTCTGGCCGATGGGTGGCAGGGAAGTACGGTCCGGGCCATTCTGGACAACCCGCGCTACACCGGGTTCGCGGTGTTCGGTCGGTCGACCAAACAGGAAGTGCTGGTCAATCCCGATGACGTCGGTGCTGGGCACGTCACCCGGTTCCGGAGGGCGCAGCCCGATCGGATCGTGCGGTCGCGGACGCAGGCGCATCCGGCGATCGTGTCGGTGGAGATGTTCACCCAAGCCCAACTGGTCCGGGCCTCTCGTGCGGCCGGTGGCATGGCCGGGATCGCCAAACTCGACCGACAACGCAAGTCCACGGGTCGGCAGTACTTGTTCCGTGGGCGGATCAGGTGCGCTGTTTGCACTCGGAAGATGCAAGGCGGGGCGATCCGGGACGGGCACTACTACCGGTGTATCGCCCGCACCCTGGCGCCGGGGTCACCTGCGCTTGCTGAGCATCCCAAGACGGTGAACCTCCGCGAAGACGGTCTGGCCTTGGCCGTCAACCACTGGATCGGGACGGCGTTCAACCGGGACAACCGTGACACCACCGTCGCGGCCCTGCTGGGCGGGCAGGACACCGCCGAACCCGCCGATCTGGTCTCCACCCGTGAACGGTTGGCAACCGCAGAGAAGGAGCTGCAACGCTTCCAGCAGGCCATAGCGCAGGGCGTGGACCCCACAGCGTTGGTCGAGGCGATCAACGACGCCGAGGCGCGCAGACGGCTCGCACGGGCAGAGATCGACAACACCCCGCGCACCACCGGACTCGACCGGGCAGAGGTCTACGCCATGGTCGACGCGATCGGAGACCTCGCGGCCGGACTCGACACCGCACGGCCGGACCGGCTGGCACGGCTCTACGAGGAACTACGGCTTGACCTGCGGTATGACCACGCAAAAAAGGCCGTCGAAGTGACGGCCTCTCCGCGTGTGGTTAACGATGGTGTCCGAGGGGGGACTTGAACCCCCACGCCCGTTAAGGGCACTAGCACCTCAAGCTAGCGCGTCTGCCATTCCGCCACCCGGACTTGCGAGGTCAAGGCCTCGCCGGTGTGGTCACAGAGTATCCGACACGCCGGTGGGGGCTCAAACCGGGGCGGGTGGGGTGATAGGAAGGCGGGGTGCATGAGCAGAGGGACGCAGTCGTGGGTCAGGGCACCAGTGTCGCCGAGGAGGAGGCGGTGGTGTTCACCAGTGAGTTGATTCGGATCGACACGACCAACACCGGGGATCCGGAGACCTTGGTGGGGGAGCGGGTGGCGGCGGAGTACGTCGCCGAGAAGCTTGGGGAGGTGGGGTTTGAGACCACCTATGTGGAGTCGGGGGCGAAGGGGCGGGGGAACGTCTTCGCGCGGTTGGAGGGGCGGGATTCGTCTCGGGGGGCCTTGTTGGTGCACGGGCACTTGGACGTGGTGCCCGCCGATGCCTCCGAGTGGTCTGTGCACCCGTTCTCCGGGGCGGTGCAGGACGGGTACGTGTGGGGGCGCGGGGCCGTCGACATGAAGGACATGGTGGCCATGACCTTGGCCACCGCCCGGCGGATGAAGCGGGACAACATCGTCCCGGAGCGGGACATCATCTTCGCCTTCGTCGCCGACGAGGAGGCGGGGAGTGACTACGGGGCCACGTGGTTGGTGCAGAACCGGCCCGACTTGTTCGAGGGTGCCACCGAGGCGATCAGCGAGGTCGGGGGGTTCTCGATCACCGTCAAGGACGGCGTGCGGGCCTACCTGATCGAGACCGCCGAGAAGGGCCTCGCCTGGATGAAGTTGCGGGTGCGGGGGCGGGCCGGGCACGGGTCGATGGTGCACGAGGACAACGCCGTCACCAAGTTGACCCAGGCCGTGGCCCGGTTGGGCACGCACAGGTTCCCGCTGGTGTTGACCGACTCGGTGCGGGACTTCCTCGCGGCCATGACCGACCTGACCGGGATGGAGTTCGACGAGGAGGACCTCGACGGCGCCGTGGCCAAGCTGGGGACCGTGGCCCGGATGGTGGGGGCGACGATCCGCGACACCGCGAACCCCACCATGCTCACCGCCGGGTACAAGGCCAACGTGATCCCCTCCGTGGCCGAGGCCATCGTGGACTGCCGGGTGCTGCCGGGGCGCCAGGAGGCCTTCGAGCGCGAGTTGGACGAGATCCTCGGGCCCGACGTGGAGCGCGAGTGGCTGATCTCCTCGCCCGGGATCGAGACCACGTTCGACGGGGCCCTCGTCGACCACATGACCGCCTCCATCACCGCCGAGGACCCGGGCGCCAGGGCGATCCCCTACATGCTCTCCGGGGGCACCGACGCCAAGTCCTTCAGCACGCTGGGCATGCGGTGCTTCGGGTTCGCCCCGCTGCGGCTGCCCGCCGACCTGGACTTCTCCGCGCTGTTCCACGGCGTCGACGAGCGGGTGCCGGTCGACGCGCTGAAGTTCGGGACGCGGGTGCTCGACCGGTTCCTCCGCAACTGCTGACGTGCGGACCACCGGTCGCTTCGTGCTGGGGGACGGGGCCGAACTGGCCCTCACCCGGGCGGGGGATCCCGAGGCCGGTGTCACCGTCGTGCTGGCGCACAGCTTCGCGCTGGACCGGCGGGTGTGGCACCGGCTCGTGGACGCCCTGCCGGAGGCCGCGGAGCGGCCGGTGTCCGTGCTGGCCTACGACCACCGCGGGCACGGGGAGTCCTCGGCCGCCACCCTGACGACCGCGCTGGTGGAGCGGCTCGCCGACGACCTGGTCGAGTTGGTGGACGGGCTGGTGCCCCGCGGCCACGTGGTGCTGGTCGGGCACGGAGTGGGCGGGCAGGTGCTGACCTCGGCCACCGCTCGGCACCGGGACCTGCTGGCCGACCGGCTCGCGGGCATGGCCTTCCTCTCCACCGGGGTCGGCTGGCTGGCGGAGACCTCCGTCGCCTGGCCGGGGTCGTTGGGGGCGGTGCTGCGGGACCTGCGGGCGATCCTGGGGGAGCGGATCGGCAGCCGGTTGGACAAGGCCACGACCGTCGGGCTGCGCTGGGTGCTGCTGGGGGAGAACCCCGACCCCGACGACGTCCGGCTGGTCGCGGACATGGTCACCGCGCACTGGCCGGACACCGCCGCCCTGTTCCGACCGGGGTTGGACCGGTTCGGGCGGGAGGCCGCGCTGGAGGTTGCCGCCGACGTGCCGGTGCTGGCGATGGTGGGGGACCGGGACCGGTTGGTGCCCGCCGCGCACGCCGAGGCGCTGGCCGGGGCCGCGCGGGACGGGATGGCGGTGGTGCTGCCGGGTGTGGGGCACATGCTGCCGCTGGAGGCCGTCGCGCAGTTGCTGCCGCGGTTGGTGGGGCTCGCCCAGGCCGCCTTGCGGCGGTGAGTGCGCCGATTTCCGGCTCGTGGTGAACCGGGTTCGGCGGTGCGGCGTACACCTCGACGAGGTTTCCTTGTCACGGAGGTACGCACATGCCCGATTTCGTCAACGGTCTGCCGCTGCACGCCCTGGTGGTGCACGGGGTCGTCGTGCTCGTGCCGCTGGCCGTGCTCGGCGCCGTCGTCATCGCCCTGTGGCCCGCGGCCCGGCAGCGCCACGGGTGGTTGGTCGTGGCGGTCGCGGCGGTGGGCACGGCGATGGTCCCGGTCGCCGCGGGCAGCGGGGAGGGGCTGGAGCGCAAGCTGCCGGAGAACCCGTTGATCGAGGAGCACGCCGAACTCGGCGGCACGCTGATCTTCTTCGTGCTGCCGCTGTTCCTGTCCGTCCTCGCGCTGATGGTCGTCCACACCGTCGCCGCCAAGGCGACCGCACCGTCCACCCCGGCTCCCGGCGCCCCCGGCGACACGGTCACCGCGACGCGGACCGCTCCCGCGTGGACGAAGGTCGCGCTGGTGGTCACCGCGCTGCTCAGCATCGGCTTCGGCGTGGCCGCGGGCGTGCAGGTCTACCGCGTCGGCGACGCGGGCTCCAAGGCGGTGTGGGAAGGCGTCGAGGACCAGCCCTCGCGCTGAGGCGTCAGGTGATGATGCCGGGCAGCGGCAGGTTGCGGCGCTTGCGCCGCAGCACCACCTTGCGGGTGCCGTCGCTGTAGAGGCGGACGTTCGACAGCTCCCACCCCGCGAACTCCGCGTGGATGGACAGCTGGGTGGCCGCGGTCAGCCGGGACACCCCCGGCGGCAACCGCAGCGGCATGTACTCCCAGTCCTCGTCGGTCACGGCTGCACCACCTGCACCCCTCCTCCCGTGCCGGAGGCCACGACGACCCGACCGCTCACCGGGTCGACCGCCACCGAGTCCGGCTGGACCACGGTCGGGAAGCGGTGGCGCTCCACGGGCTCCTCGCCCGCCACCGCGAACCCGACCACCTCGTTCGTCTCCGTCAGTGTCACCCACACCAGGTCCCGCTCGCGGTCGTAGGCGATGCCGTACGGCGAGCCGGGGACCGGGAAGCGCTGCCGCATCAGCAGCGGGTCCACCGAGAACGCCAGCAGCGCGCCGCCGCGGGTGTCGGCGACCAGGACGCGGTCGAACCGGTCGACGACCCCGTTCGTCGCCCCCTGGCCCGCGCGCAGGCCCTCGCCGACGGTGCCCTGGGTGACGTCGAGCTGGAACACGGCGTTGCGCAGGCGGTCGAGCACCACGGCCCGGTCGCCGACGCCGTAGACCTGGTCGGCGCTGAGCAGGCCGCCGCTGATCACCCGCTGGACCTGGTCGCCGCGCAGGACCGCGACGCCCTTGCCGCCGCGGACGGCCACGAGGGTGTCCGACCGGTAGCCGGTGGCGGCGACCGGGTCGCCGTCCACGGTCGTCGGGGTCGCGGTCGCCGACGCCAGGTCGACCCGGACCACCGCGTTCTGCTCACCCGTCGAAGCCAGCACCGGGCCGCCGGGAGCGGCCACGGCCAGCGCGGTCGCGGGGCCGGGCAGCGCCACCGAGCGGGGGGCGGCTCCGAGCTTGTCCAGGTCGTAGAGCTGCACCGACGGGGGAGTGGACACCGCGACGGCCAGCGTGCGGGTGCGCTCGTCGGTGGCCACGGCGGTCACCGGGGCCGCGAGCGGCAGCACGGTGCCCGCGGGGACCTTGGTCTGCGCGGGGGAGCGGGCGGCGGTCGCGGCCACCGGGTTCGACGAGAGCATCAGCTCGTCGGTGGGTTGGGCGTCGGAGGAGCACCCCGCGAGCAGGCTCGCCCCCGTGCTGACGACCAGGGCGATGACGACCAGGGGGCGCAACTTCGGACCTCCGCGCAGAAGTTCGTGAACGTTCCCCCCAGCATCCCGCACGGCGCGCGAGCGGGCCACGACACCCCGCACCGCGTATCTCACAGCCCGGCGCTGACCCGATCGGGGGACTTTGAGACCAAGTTGTAACAATGCGGTGCGGTCCGCCGACTGAGCAGGCACGACCGCAGGAGGCAGCCATGGCAATCGATCCGGCGAACCTGCCCATCTTCGGGGACCCGAGCCCCACCGACCCGCCCGCCCCCGTGCGCGCTGCCTGCGGGCTGCTCGTCACCGAGGCCGGTGTCAGCGCCGCCCAGATGACGTACCTGTCCACCGCGGGCGACCACGACCTCACGATCTTCTTCGTGCCGCTCGCGCTGACCGTGTGGTTCGCGCTGAGCCTGCGCGCTGGGCGGGCGTGGGCGCGTTCCGCCGCTCTCATGGCCGCCTGCATCACCCTCGTCCCCGGGGCTGCGCTGTTCTCCGGACCCGGGGAGCTTGGCGTGCTCCTGGTCGCGGTGGCGTTGCTCCTCGCCGCGGCCAGGCTGGTGTACCGGGCCGACGTGCGCGAGTACTTCGAGCCGGAGGACTGCCCGGAGCAGGAGTGGGTCTAGCCCCGGCGGCGTTCCGGGTACCCGACCTCCAGCTTGCTGACGTCGTCGAGGGCGGCCCGGATCGCGGTCGGCAGGACCAGGTCCTCGGAGCTGAGCGAGCTCTGCAACTGCGTGGCGTCGCGGGCGCCGACGACGGGGGCAACCACGCCGGGGCGGTCGCGGACCCAGGCCAGGGCGACCGCCAGCGGCGACTTGGCCAGCCCGTCCGCGGCCGTCATCAGCGCCTGCACGATCCGGGCGGCGCGCTCGGTGCGGTGGTGGTCGACGTACGGGGCGAACGCGGTGCGGGCGCCGCGCGAGTCCGGCGGGGTGCTGGTGCGGTACTTGCCGGTCAGCACGCCGCGGCCGAGCGGGGCCCAGGGCAGGATGCCGATGCCGTGGTGCTCGGCGGCCGGGACGACCTCGCGCTCGACCCCGCGCTCCAGCAGCGAGTACTCGACCTGGGTGGACACCAGCGGCGCCGCCCCGGCGACGCAGGACTGCCTGGTCGCGGCGGTGGCGGTCTGCCAGCCGGAGTAGTTGGAGATGCCCGCGTAGCGCACCTTGCCGCTGCGGACCGCGGCGTCGACCGCGGACAGGGTCTCCTCCAGCGGCACGGAGTCGTCCCAGGCGTGCAGGTGCCAGAGGTCCACGTGGTCGGTGTCGAGCCGGATGAGGGAGCCCTCCAGCGCGGCGAGCAGGGCGCCGCGGGAGGCGCCGCCGCCGAACGGGCCGCCGTGCCTGCGGGCGACGGCCTTGGTGGCGAGGACGACGTGGTCGCGGGGGACCACGTCGTCGAGCAACTCGCCGAGCAGGCGCTCGCTCTCGCCGTCGGAGTGGACGTCGGCGGTGTCGACGAGCGTGCCGCCCGCCTCCACGAAGGCGGTCAACTGCGCCGCGGCGTTGTCCGCGTCGGTGTCCCCGCCCCAGGTCATCGTGCCCAGGGCGAGCCGGGACACGCGCAGCCCGCTGCGCCCGAGGTGTCGTTGCTCCACGGCACGGAAGCCTAGGGCGGGAGCCTGCCCGCGCCACTCTGCGTGCCTCCATCACCTATCGGCCCTGGTGGGAGAGGTGACGCTTCCGTGGTTTATTTATTCGCTATTTAGTATCAAGGTCACCAATAGCGCCCCTCCGGAGACAACTACAGCCGAAAACCGGGCATCGAGGAGTTCGGCACTGGTCGTGGCGGGGGAGAGGGGCGGCTCGGGGCCTTCGCCCGGGTGTCGGTCGGGGCGGTGGTGAGGCCGCTTCAGGTGGGAGGCGCTTGATGCCACCGGCGCCGAGGCCGGGTCGGCGGTGTGGTCGCTGGGGCGTTTCGGGGTTTTGCCGATCGTGCGTTCCGCAAGACAGGGACCTGATCGAGTTAACTATAAGCTATTCACTATCAAGATAATTAACAGTTAGCAACCAAGGAAGGTGGCAGCAAGGCGGAAGGAAGAAAACAAACCAGCAAGGAGCGCGGTGGTGGAAGTCGGCTACCGGTGGGTAATGTCTGGGGGGTGCGACTGGGACTGAACATGGGCTACTGGGGCGCCGGGAACGACGCCGCGAACCTCGAGCTGGCCAAGGAGGCGGACCGGCTGGGGTACTCCGTGGCCTGGGTCGCCGAGGCCTACGGGTCGGATGCGCCGTCGGTGCTGTCGTGGGTGGCGGCGCAGACGACGCAGATCGATGTGGGCAGCGCGATCCTGCAGATCCCGGCGCGGCGGCCGACGATGGCGGCGATGACGGCGGCGACGCTGGACACGCTCTCGGGTGGGCGGTTCCGGCTGGGGCTGGGGGTGTCCGGGCCGCAGGTGTCCGAGGGCTGGTACGGGGTGAAGTTCGACAAGCCGCTGGGGCGGACCCGCGAGTACGTGGAGATCGTGCGGTCGGCGTTGCGGCGGGAGCGGGTGGACTTCCAGGGCGAGCACTTCGTGCAGCCGTTGCCGGGTGGTCCGGGCAAGCCGTTGAAGTTGACCGTGCACCCGGTGCGCGAGCAGATCCCGATCTACCTGGCGTCGATCGGGCCGAAGAACCTGGAGTTGACCGGGGAGATCGCCGACGGGTGGTTGGCGATCTTCTACTCGCCGGAGCACGGGCGGGAGTCGCTGGAGCTGATCGCCAAGGGGCGGGCGAAGGTGGGCAAGTCGCTGGAGGGGTTCGACGTGGTGCCGACGGTTCCGCTGGTGGTGGGGGACGACTGGCGGGAGGCGGCGGACCTGGTGCGGCCGTACGCGGCGCTGTACGTGGGTGGCATGGGCAGTCGGGAGCAGAACTTCTACAACAACCTGGCGTGCCGGATGGGGTTCGAGGCGGAGGCCGCGGAGGTGCAGGACCTGTACTTGGCGCGGGACTACGCGGGGGCGGCGGCGAAGGTGCCGTTGGGGTTCCTGGACGCGACGGCGCTGCTGGGGCCGAAGGAGCGGGTGGCGGAGAAGATGCAGGCCCTGGCCGAGTCGGGGGTCACCACGTTGACGGTTTCGCCGATCCTGCAAGATCTGGAGCGAAGCAAGGCGGCCCTGCGGGTCGCCGTGGAAGCTCTGGATCTCGCGGGAGTCGGTAGTTGACCTGGTTTCAAGCTCTTGTGCTCGGTGTTGTTCAGGGTCTGACCGAGTTCTTGCCGGTGTCGTCGTCGGCGCACATCCGGATCGTGTCGGAGTTGTGGTTCGGTGCTGATGCGGGTGCGTCGTTCACGGCGGTGATCCAGCTCGGTACGGAGTTGGCGGTGGTGATCTACTTCGCCAGGGACATCGGGCGGTTGATCGGGGCGTGGTTCCGGGGTTTGTTCAGCGCTGAGGCGCGGCGGACCCCGGAGTACCGGATGGCGTGGTACGTGATCATCGGGTCGGTTCCGATCAGTGTGCTGGGTGTGTTGTTCCAGGACCAGATCAAGTCGGGGCTGCGGAACCTGTGGATCACGGCGATCGTGTTGATGGTGTTCGCGGTGTTCTTGGCGGTGGCGGATGAGACGGCGAAGCAGGCTCGGGATACGTTGACGTTGCGGGACACGGTGTCGATGGGGTTCGCGCAGGCGTTGGCGTTGATCCCGGGGGTGTCGCGGTCGGGTGGGACGTTGACGGCGGGGTTGTTGGTGGGGTTGAAGCGGGAGGCGTCGACTCGGTATTCGTTCCTGTTGGCGATCCCGGCGGTGTTCGGGGCGGGGTTGTTCTCGATCCCGGACATCGTGAACGCGGATGGTTCGGGGCCGTTCGAGGCGTCGGTGGCGCAGACGGTGGTGGCGACGGTGGTGTCGTTCGTGGTGGGGTACGCGTGTGTGGCGTGGTTGTTGAAGTACGTGGCGAAGCACAGTTTCATGGTGTTCGTGTGGTATCGGATCGTGTTGGGTGCGGTGTTGTGCGGGTTGTTGGCGACGGGGGTCGTGAGTCCGACGTGAGGGGTGGCCTTTAGGCTCGGGGGGTGGCCACTGTTGTTCTGCTCCGTCATGCCCGGTCGACTGCGAACAATTCCGGTGTGCTCGCCGGTCGCAGTGAGGGTGTTCACCTGGATGAGTCCGGTCGGCGGCAGGCGGCTGCTGTGGTGGAGCGGTTGGCTGAGGTGCCGTTGCGGGGGATCGTGGTGTCGCCGTTGTTGCGGTGTGGGCAGACGGTGGAGCCGTTGGCGTCGGCTCGGGGGTTGACTCCGGTGGTGGAGGGGGATCTGGCTGAGGTGGATTACGGGTCGTGGACGGGGCGGGCGATCAAGGACCTGTTGGGGGAGCCGTTGTGGAAGGTGGTGCAGCAGCACCCGTCGGCGGCGGTGTTTCCCGGGGGTGAGGGGTTGGCGGGGGTGCAGGCGCGGGCGGTGGCTGCGGTGCGGGCGCACGATGCGCGGATCGCGGCTGAGTTCGGTGATCGGGCGGTGTGGTTGTTGTGCAGCCATGGGGATGTGATCAAGGCGTTGTTGGCGGATGCGTTGGGGCAGCATTTGGATTCGTTTCAGCGGATCGTGGTGGATCCGGCGTCGGTGTCGGTGGTGCGGTATACGGAGACGCGGCCGTTCGTGTTGCGGATGAATGATTCGGGTCGGGAGTTGGGTGGGGTGGTGCCGCCGGAGCCGGAGGTGGGGGATGCGCCTGCGGGTGAGGCTGTGGTGGGTGGGACGACGGGGCGGTAGTTCGCCGGGGAGTTGCTCGGCGGCCTGGTGGTGGGGTTTTGGGGTTATCCGGTGGGTGGGTGGAGTGTGGTGATGCCGGTGAGGATGAGGGTGATGCCTGCGAGGAATTCGGTTTGGTCGTCGTGGTGGCGTAGTTGGTCGGCGATGGCGCGGGTGAAGGGGTAGGTGTCGGGGTCGAGTTGTTGCCAGGCGGTGGAGGTGGTGTCGAGGAATTCGGTGCGGGTGGTGTGGGGTGTGCGGGTGCGGGCGTGGGTGGCGTTGGTGGCGTTCTGGCCTGCGGCGCCGAGGATGTAGTGGACGAGTGCTGAGGTTGCGGTGAACCAGGTGTTCTGGGGGATGCCGAGTGCTTGGACCTGTTGGCCGATGCTTTCGTAGATGCGTGGTGTGACTGGTTGTGCGGGGTTGCGGGAGAGTTGGGTGGCCAGTTGGGTGGCGAGCCAGGGGTGGTGGTCGATGGCGTGGTAGAGGCTGAGTGCGGTGGTGTGGATGTGGTCGTGGGGTGTGGTCGGGGTGTGGGTGGGGTGGGTGGTGAGGGCGGTGGTGATGACGGTGTCGGTGGCGGCGTCGAGGAGTTCGGTCTTGTTGGCGACGTGCCAGTAGATGGCTCCGGGTCCGGTGTTGAGGCGTTGGGTGAGTGCTCGGAAGGTGAGTCCGCTTTCGCCTGCGGTGTCGAGGAGTTCGACGGCGGTGTCGATGATGCGTTCGCGGGTGAGTGCTTCGGTGCGTCGTGGTGTTCGGTGGGGCCGTGGTGGCATGGGGGTCATCTTGACATGTTTGGAACATCGTTCCACGATGGGTTCTGGAACAGCATTCCAGACGAGCCTGCCCGGCCTCGACCCCAGGGAGCGACCATGGACACCCACGTCACGATCATCGGCGCCGGACTCGGCGGCCTGACCCTCGCCCGCGTCCTGCACGTGCACGGATTACCGGTCACGGTCTACGAGGCGGAGGCTTCGCCGACGGCGCGGGGGCAGGGCGGGATGCTCGACATCCACGACGACACCGGTCAACCGGCGCTGAGGGTGGCGGGCCTGTTCGAGCGGTTCCGCGAGTTGGTCGTGCCCGGGGGTGAGGCCACCCGGGTCCTGGACCGGGACGGGGCGGTCCTGTTCGACGAGCCCGACGACGGCACGGGTGGGCGCCCGGAGGTGCAGCGCGGTGAGCTGCGGGGGATGCTGCTCGACTCGCTGCCCGAGGGCACCGTGCGGTGGGGGCACAAGGTCAGCGGTGTGCGCTCCCTGGGTGGGGGTCGGCACGAGGTGGTCTTCGCCGGGGGCGGGGCCGTGGTGGCGGATCTGCTGGTCGGTGCGGACGGCGCGTGGTCGCGGGTGCGGCCGTTGCTGTCGGGGGCGGTGCCGGAGTACGTCGGCACGTCGTTCGTGGAGACGTACCTGTTCGACGGGGACACCCGGCACCCGGCCACGGCGAAGGCGGTGGGTGGTGGGGCGTTGTTCGCGGTCGCGCCGGGGAAGGGGATCCAGGCGCACCGGGAGAGCGGGGGGACCCTGCACACCTACGTGGCGTTGCGCAGGCCGTTGGAGTGGTTCGCCGCTGTGGACTTCGCCGATCCCGCTGCGGTGGTCGCGCGGGTCGCGGGGGAGTTCGACGGGTGGGCGCCGGAGTTGACGGCGTTGATCACCGAGGGGGACACCCCGCCGGTGCTGCGGCCCCTGCACGTGCTGCCGGATGGGCACCGGTGGGAGCGGGTGCCGGGGGTGACGTTGGTCGGTGACGCCGGGCACGTGATGATCCCGTCCGGTGAGGGCGCGAACCTGGCCATGCTCGACGGTGCCGAGTTGGGTGCGGCCCTTGCCGCGCACCCCGGTGACGTGGAGGCCGCGCTGGCCGACTACGAGCGGTCGCTGTTCCCGCGCAGTGCCGCGGCCGCTGTGGATGCCGGGCGCATCCACGACCTGTGCTTCGGTGCCGAGGCGCCCCGCGGTCTGATCGCCATGTTCACCGGGCAGGGGTAGCCCGGGGTCGGCTCGTCCCCTGGTCCGCGCCCGGCGTGGGGTCATGGGGCGAGGAGTTGGACCTGGGTGAGGGTGGGGGTGCCGTGGAAGGTGAGGCGGTGGTGGGTGTGGTGGGCGGGGGTGGTGATGGCGAAGGGTCGGGTCTGGTGGGGCCAGGGGAAGGTCTGGTCGGTGCGGTGGTCGAGGGTGGTCCAGGTGGTGC
>NZ_JAJCXD010000123.1:146303-162144 GCF_021056305.1 Actinokineospora sp. PR83 | reverse complement strand
GGTGCCGTCGACCCGGCCGCGGGCGCGGGCGCGCAGCAGGCCGGGGGCGGCGAACCCGGGGCGCGGCAGCGGCGGCACGCCGCTGGGGCCCGCGGCGAAGTGCTCCAGCAGCAGCGCGGGCGCACCGGGGGTGCCGAGCCGGGCGGCGAGGACGTCGTCGAGGTCGAACCCGGCGGCCAGGATCGCCGCCAGCTCCGCGCCGCCGGAGGTGCCGACGAGCACCTCCGCCGAGGCGGGGTCCCAGTCGAGGTCGCGGCGCAGCGAGTGCAGCGCGGCCACCGACCAGGCCAGGCCCAGGGTGCCGCCGCAGCCGAGCACCAGTCCGCGTCGGGTCATGACGGCAGCTCCCGCTTCAACAGCTTCCCGGTGGGTGTTCGCGGCAGTTCGCCGAGGAAGCGGATCTCCCTGGGCACCTTGTACCGGGCCAGGTTCGCCTTGACGTGCGCGGTCAGCTCCTCGGCGGGGGGCTGCTCGCCCCTGGTGACGACGAAGGCGACCAGGCGCTGCCCGTACTCCTCGTCGTCCACGCCGAGGACGGCCACGTCGGCGACCGCGGGGTGCCGGGCCAGGCAGTCCTCGACCTCCTGCGGGTACACGTTCTCCCCGCCGGAGACGATCATGTCGTCGGCGCGGCCCTCGACGTAGAGCCTGCCCGCCGCGTCCAGCCTGCCCAGGTCGCCGGTGTCCATCAGGCCGTCGACGACCTCCTTGGTGTGCCCGGTGGCACGGCCCTCGGAATTGCCCTCGAAGTGGCCCTGCCCGCCGACGAAGATGGTGCCGGAGCGGCCGTCGGGGACCGGGACGCGGTTGTCGTCGAGGATGCGCACCGGCACGCCGATGGTCGGCTTGCCCACCGTGCCCGCCCCGGCGCGCAGGTCGGCCGGGGTGGCCAGGGCGGCGATGCCGATCTCGCTGGAGCCGTAGCCGTTGTAGAGCACGTCGCCGAACTCGGCCATGAACCGCTCGGCCAGCTCCGGGCGCAGCGCCGACCCCCCGGACAGGACGGTGCGCAGGCTGCGCCGGTCGTGCGCGCGGCGCACCGGCTCGGGCAGGGCGAGCACCCGTTGCAGCATGACCGGGACCATCGCCAGGAACGCCACCCGGTGCGCGGCGACGTCGGCCAGTGCCTGCTCCGGGTCGAACCGGCGGCGCAGCACCACCGGGCAGCGCACGAACAGCGCCAGCGCCCAGATCGCCAGGCCGAAGCCGTGGAACAGCGGCACCGCCACCGACACCGGGTCCCCGGAGCGCAGGCCGGTGCGGCGGATGATGGTGACCGCCGGGCTGAGCACGGCCATCGGGCTGAGCTTGCGCGCCGCGCCCTTGGGGGTGCCGGTGGTGCCCGAGGTGAGGATGGTGACCTTGCCCGCGGGGACCTTGCCCTGGGGCACGAACGGGGTGTGCTCGGCGGCCAGCTCGTCGATGGTGGGCACCGGCAGGTCCTCGCCGTCGTGCCAGCCGACCAGGGTGGGGACCTCGCCGGTGGGCACCAGCGGCAGGAACTCCGCGTCGGTGACGAGCAGGTCGGGCTTGACCCGCTCCCACACCCCGGCCAACTGCGGGCCGGAGAACTCCGTGTTGAGGTAGACCACGTTCGCCCCCAGCCGGGCGGCGGCGACGGTGGCGGCCACCCAGCCGCGGTGGTTGCGGCACAGGATGGCCACGGTGGCGCCCTGGGCGGGGCGGTAGCGCTCGGCGATGCCCTGGGTGAGCCGGGCGGCCAGGTCGTCGAGCTGGGCGAAGGTGAGCGACCCGGCGTCGTCGACCAGGCCGAGGGCGTCCGGGCGGTGTTCGGCGGCGAGGGCGAGCAGCGTCGCCGCGGAGGTGCCGGTGGTGCGCAGGGCGCGGGCCGAGGCGCGCAGGTGCCGGGGTCTGGCCTGCCGGGCCAGGCCGGTGGAGGCGAGCGCGGCCACGGCGTTGCCCAGCACCGCCGCGGTCGGGGGGAGCTGGGGCATCAGCGGAGTTCCTTTCGCTCGCGGCCGAGCGCGAACCGCTTGCTCACGACCGCTTCCAGTGGCCTGCGGACCGCGGCGGTGGCGACCTCGGCCACGTCCGCCCACCACGGACTGATCTTGGCCGGGCGCTGCACGATGGCCCGGCAGACGATCTCCGCCGCTTCCTCCGGGCTCATGCCGGGGATGTTGTCGAAGGTCTTGGTGGGCGCGGACATCCGCGTCTTGATCAGTGCCATGTAGATGGACGTGGCGGTGACGTGGTCGCTGGCCGCCTCCGAGGCGACGCTGCGGAAGAACACGTCGAAGGCGGTCTTGGACGCCTGGTAGGCCGCCCAGCGCGGGGCGGGCGGGATGCGCACGCCGATCGTGGAGATGTTGACCAGGTGCCCCTCGCCGCGGGCGCGCATCGACGGCAGCAGTCCCAGCAGGAGCTTGACCGGGCCGAGGTAGTTGATCGCCATGGTGCGCTCGAAGTCGTGCATCCGGTCGTAGGAGTCCGAGATCGACCGCCGGATCGACTTGCCCGCGTTGCTGACGACCACGTCCACGTGCCCGTGCTCGGCCAGCACCTGCTCGGTGAGCGCCGCCACGGCGTCCATGTCGGTGAGGTCGGTGGGGTAGGCGTGAGCGGTGCTGCCCGCGTCCGCGAGGTCCTTGACCACCTCCCGCAGCGCGTCACGGGTCCTGGCCACCAGGAGCACGGTGGCCCCCGCGTGGGCCAGGCGGCGCGCCGTGGCCTCACCCAACCCGAAGGAGGCTCCGGTGACCAGTACGATCTTGCCGTGGACCGCGTCGCGCAACGCCCGCTCGTCGACCCCACCGCGCGGATTGGTCAGCCAATCCGCCACCGGGCCCCGGGTCAGTGCCGCCAGCACCGGGTTGATGCCTGCCATGTTCCCCGCCCGCCGTTGGGATAATATGGAAATTTGAATACCCGTACGATCCATTCCTTGTCAACCTGTAGAGTTGAGCACATGTCGCGTCTGACCCGGGTCGAGAGCCAGACCCGCAACCGCGAGTCGCTGCTGCGGACCGCGCGGCAGATGTTCCTCGCCGACGGCTACCACGCGACCTCCATCGCGCGGATCGCCGAGACGGCCGGGTTCAGCACCGGCGCGGTCTACTCCAACTTCGAGGGCAAGGCCGAGATCGCGCTGCTGGTGCTGCGCGACATCCACGGCGAGCAGCTCGGCGCGCTGCGGGCGATGATCGCCGAGCCGCTGGAGCTCGACGAGCAGCTCGACCGGCTGCGCGAGTGGGCCACCGAGGCCATGACCTGCGGCTGGCCCCGGCTGGAGCTGGAATTCGCCCTCGACGCGCGGACCGAGGACGCGCTGGTCCGGGTCGAGGCCGACCGGCAGCGCTCCACCGTGGACTTCCTCACCGAGGTCATCGAGCAGCGGCTGGCCGCCATCGGGGCGGACACCGGGGCCGTGCCGGTCCGCCTGCTGGTGGAGGCCGGGGTCAACCTGGCGATCGGGCTCGCCACCCGGCGGGTCATCGACCCCAAGGTGACCGCCGACAGCCTGGTCGACATCATCCGGACCACCCTCGCGGTCATCCCCCGGCACCCGGCCAAGGACTGACCCACCGACTCTGACCTGCGGGTTCCCGAGACCTGCTGGTCAGGCACGGAAGTCCGGCAGGGGCGCCATCAGCAGCTCCACCAGGGTGCGCACGCCGAAGCCGGTCCCGCCGCGCACCCACTCCCCGCTGTCGGCGTCCGCCACGGCCGTCCCCTGGATGTCCAGGTGCGCCCAGGGGATGCCCGGGGGGACGAATTCGGCCAGGAAGAGCCCCGCCAGCAACGCCGTCCCGTGGCGCACCCCTGTGGTGTAGTTCACCAGGTCCGCGATCGGTGAGACGAGCTGCGCGCGGTAGGAATCCGGCAGCGGCAGCGGCCAGATCCCCTCCCCGGCCCGCGCCCCGGCACGGCGCACGGCGTCGGTCCAGACCGGCGAATTGCCCATCACCGCCGCCACCTCGCGCCCCAGCGCGACCGCCGCGGCGTCGGTCAGGGTGGCGATGTCGACGATCGCGTCCGGCTCCCGCTCCCCGGCGAGCACCAGGGCGTCGGCCATGATCAACCTGCCCTCGGCGTCGGCGTTGCGGACCTCCACGGTGCGCCCGCCGCGCAGGGTGAGGACGTCGCCGATCCGGATCGGGTCGGCGACGGGCATGTTCTCCGCCAGCGGCAGCCAGGCGTCCACCCGCAGCGGGCAGTCCAGCACCGCCAGCGCGGACACCGCCGCGAGCACGACCGCGGCACCCGCCATGTCGGCCTTCATGTCGACCATCTGCGCGGTGGGCTTGAGCGACAGGCCGCCCGCGTCGAAGGTCACCCCCTTGCCGACCAGGGCCACCGTCGCCCGGGGCGACTCGGGTTCGTGCGTGAGCCGGACCAGGCGCGGCTGCCTCGGTGAGCCCCGGCCGACGCCGAGCAGGCCGCCCAGCCCCTCCTCGGTCATCCGCTCGACGTCCCAGACCTCGCAGCGGACACCGGTCTCCGCGGCCATCGACCGGGCCCGGTCGGCGAACACCTCCGGGGTGAGGTCCTCCCCCGGTTCGTTGACCAGGTCGCGGGCCAGCAGCACGGCCGAGCCCAGCACCTGCGCGACCGCCAGCGCCGCCCGGGTCTCGCGCCCGTCGGCGACCACGATGTCCACCCGGGCCAGGACCGGCTCCACGGCGTCGGAGCGGTAGCGGGTGAAGCGGTAGCCGCCCAGCAGCAGGCCCTCGACGACCGCGCGGACGGCGACCGGGGCGGGCACCTCCTCCGGCACGGTCACGGCCAGGCTGGGCACGGTCACGGCCCTGGCCACCGCCGCCATCGCCCGGCGCAGGACCGCGCCGTCGACCCGCGCCCGGGGCCCGAGGCCGACCAGCACCTCCGTGCGGCCCAGGCCGGGGATCGGCAGGACCTGCCCGACCGAGGCGTCGAAGCCCGCCGCGCGGAGGAATTCCGGGGTGACGGCATCGGCGCCCTCACCGGCGAAGACCCCGACGACGGCCGCCGCCGCGGTGGCGGGCGGGCGCCGCACCAGGTCCCACTCGATGCTCATGGCCGTCGAGTCTGCCTCCCCGCGCCCCACGCCTCCAGGGTTGTGGCGTACTCGTCGGCCAGCTCACCCATGCCGCAGGCGCCGCCGACGCGCCGCCAGCCGCGGGCGGCGGTGATCGCGTACGGGTCGACCCGCAGGGCTTGCAGGTAGCAGTCCTCGGCGAGGGCGGGCTGGTCCGCGCGCTCGAAGCACTCCCCGGCCAGCGCGTAGCCGCGGGCGGTGGCGATCGGGCCGAGGCGGGCGGTGCGCAGGTAGCTCTCGGCGGCGGCGTAGGTGTCGGGGTCCGCACCCATCAGGATGGTCTCGGCGACCTCCATGTGGGTCTTGGGCTCGTACGGGTCGATGGCGAGGACCTCGGCCACCCGGCGCGCGCCCAGGGCGGTGTCGCCGAGGGCGAAGGCTTCCTTGGACCGGCTCTCCAGGCAGGCGCGCAGGTTCTCCCGGGCCAGGAACTCCTCGTACGGGGTGGTCGGGACCAGGGCGCGGGCCAGTTCCTCGGCGCGGTCCATCTCGCGGGTGAGCCGGTCGTGGTCCCCGCTCAGGAACGGCACGTAGGTGACGCTGCGGTAGAAGCGGCTCTCCATCATCTTCTTCTCGAACTCGGAGTACCCGTCGTCGGCGAGCAGCTCCGCCAGCGCCGCCTCCGCCGTGTCGCGCCAGGACCGGGCTTCGTCGAGGGAGCGGGTCTCGCGGGCGTGGAAGACCACGGCGAACACCGCGATCACGAACCGCAGGTGCGTGGGGCAGGCGGGGTGCCCGGCGATCTCGAACGACGCGGTGGGGGTGACCACGGCGGTGCCGACGCCGCCGACGTAGGCCACGACGTCGCGCCAGTGCCGCAGCCGCAGCTCCGCCGGCTCGGCGCCGAGGTCGGCGACCGGGGTCGGCGGCAGCAGGTCGAGCACGACCTTGCCGAAGCCCAGCCGGAACAGCACCGTCGCGGTCAGGTACCGGCGTTCGGCGTCGGCCTCCGGGAACTCCTCGACCCACGCGCAGAGCTGGTCCCAGGCGGGGGTGCGCAGGTGCGCGGGGAGCTGCGCGGGGTGGTCGACGGCGAACTCGTCGAGGCCGGACTCGCGGACCAGGTTGGCGCGGAACGCGGGCGGCATCAGCCGCTGCCAGTGGGGTTCCGGCGGGGTGCCGCGCTCGGCGAACCCGTGCGCCAGGGTCGGCAGGTCGGCGTAGAGGCCGGGTGAGAGGGACTGCCCGAGGTCGAAGTAGGCCGCGTGCATCCGGTAGTGCCAGTTGCCGGTGTGCGGTCGGCCGGGGTCGGGGGCGGCGGCGCGGCGGACGACCTCGGCCATCGGCTCGTCGTCGGCGCACAGGCCCAGCAGGACGTCGCGGGTGCGGGTGGAGCGGGGCGCGGCGCGGAAGGCGCGCTCGGCGAGCACCCTGGCGAACTCCTCGTGGCCCAGCCGCCGCGCCGCGCCGACCGCGCCGAGGAGGGCGAACGCCGTCCCGTACGGGCCGAGCCGGGCGGCGTGCAGCCACCCGGCGAGCGCGGTCTCGTCGTCGCCGTCGCGCTCGGCCGCCTGGGCGAGCTGCACCCGCACCTTGATGTCGGTGGGGTCGAGGGCCAGGGCCTCGGCGAGCACGGCGTCCTCGGCGGCGCGGTCGCCGGACTTGGCCGCGATGTCGGCGCGGCGGTCCAGGACGCGGCGGCGCATCTCCAGCGCCAGCAGGGATTCCTCCGGCGACTCCGGGGTGAGCGCGGCGGTCAGCGCGGCGGCGTCGGCGAGGACCCCGGCGGCCCTGGCCAGGTCGTGGGCGCGCTCGGCGTGCAGGGACTCGCGCAGCCGCAGCCGGGCGGTGAGCAGCGTGTGGTCGAAGGCGGACAGGTCGGTGACCATCCGCTTGAGCAGGTCGGCGGCGCGGCCGAGGTGCAGCGGGGCGTCGGCGTCGCTGTCGGCGTGCCGGGCGAGCAGGTAGCCGTAGGCGGCGAGGGCCTGGGCGTGCGCGGGGGTGGGCAGCGGGTGGTCGACGAGCCGGGCGTAGGCGGCGCGGGTGCGCTCGCCGAGGCCCTCGACGGCAAAAAGGGCGGTGGCCCGCGCCAATTGCAGGTTCGCCAGCACCGGGTCGGCGCATTCATTGTCGGCGAGGTCTGCCCCGACGACGTCCAGGACGGAGGAATGCAGGCAGACGGCGATCAGCCAATAGGCCAAACCGACGCGGTCGACGGAATCCAGTTCGTCTTTTCGGACGAATGCGGTGGTGAGTTTCCGCCAATCCGCGCCCGCGAGTGGTTCGGGGAGGTCGGTGGGGTCGGTGGCGCGGTGCTCGCGCAGCCCCGACTCCCGGTGCAGCAGGGTGCGGAAGCTCGCGGGCATGTTCATGCCGAAGCGCGGCGCGAGCGGTGCCCGCGCCTGGAACAGGCGGGCCGCCAGCAGCGCCGAGCGGGCGTGCACCGGGGCCAGCGGCGAGTCGGATCCGTCCAGGTACGGGCGGTACAGCTCGAAGGTCAGCCAGCTCGGGGTCTGCACCCCGGTCCGGCCGCGGGCGCGTTCCCAGCGGTCCACGACGACTCCCCCTCGGGCCGGGTTCGGTCACCGCGGCGGTGCACTCGCCGCGGTGGTTCCCGGACGTGTTGTGCCTTGGCGAGCGCGGTGGCTCAGGCGTCGACGAGGCAGACCCAGCAGTCGGCGGCACCGGTGCTGATCTCGACCTCGTCGGCCAGGGATTCCCAGGACTCGTAGGACATTTCGCGCTCCTTTTTCCCGACGGCGAACGTGAGCGGAACATAGCAGCGGGAAACACGCTCGACAAGACAGTCACCAGGGGCGGTTTTTGTCAAGAAACCCGGCGGGTGACGGCCGTGAGGAATCGTCCGATCTCCGCGTCGCCGGTCCAGTGGTGCGGGGCGGCGCGCACCCAGCCGTCCGGGTGCGACACGTGGTGCCCGTCGGCGAGCAGAGCGGCCACCAGCTCGCCGCCGGTCCGCGCCGGGTGCCGGAACGCCACGATGCCCGACCAGTCGCCCGCCGACGGCTCGCCCGGGGTGGCCAGTTCGCAGCCCGCCCCCAGCAGCCCCGCGCGCAGCCGCGCGGTGAGCCCGCGGACCCGGGCGGCCACCGCGTCCAGGCCGATCCCGGCCAGCTCGGCCAGGGTCTCGGCGAGGCCCACCATGGCGAGCACGTCGTACATGCCGCCCTCGACCCTGGCGGCGGACGGGCGCGGGCGCAGGTCGTAGCGCAGCAGGCCGGGGCCGTCGAACAGGTCGTTGGCCCCCTCGTACCCGACCCACCCGCAGGGCAGCCGCAGCTCGTCGAGCCTCTCGGCGCGGCAGAAGAAGATCCCGGTCCCGGTCGGACCGCACAGCCACTTGTGCGCGCCCGCCGCGAGGAAGTCCACCGGGGTGGTCCGCAGCGACAGCGGAACCACGCCGAGGCTCTGCACGGCGTCCACGCACACCAGCGCCCCCGCCGCGTGCGCCAGCGCCACGACGGCGTCGAGGTCCACCCGGAACCCGGTGGCGAAGTGCACGTGGCTCACCGCGACGAGCCGGGTGCGCGGGCCGAGCGCCGCGGCGAGGTCGTCGAGCCGGTACCCGTTGCCGCGCAGGGGGACCCAGCGCAGGCGCACACCGTCGAGCAGCCGCCACGGGTGCACGTTCGCCGGGAAGTCGCCCTCGAACACCACCACCTCGTCGCCGGGGCGCCAGTCGATCCCGTCGGCCACGAGCTGCAACCCGGTGGAGGTGTTGGGCACGAACGCGATCTCGTCCTCGCCGCAGTCGAGCAGGCCCGCGGCGAGCGAGCGCGCCCGGCGCCGCGCGGGGAAGACCCGCCCGATCTCGGCGCTGCCGAAGGGGAACACGTCGGTCAGCGCCGCGGCCATGGCCGCCCGCGCCGGTTCCCGCAGCCGCCCGAGACCGGCGTAGTCCAAATAGGATTCCATCACGCCGCCCGGCGCCGGAGGGCGACGACGCCCAGCGCCGCCAGCAGCGGCACGCCGTGCAGCAGCAGCACCCACTCGGCCGCCCAGGAGGGGGCCAGGACCGCGCTGGTGACCACGAGTCCCGCCATGAACCCGCCGTTGACCACCACCTGCGACAGCCCGAACACCGACCCGCGCTCGCGGTCCGGCAGCCGCTGCACGGCCTGCTTGAACGCGATCTCGCTGAACGCGTCCCCGATGCCCGCGGCCAGCCCCGCCGCGATCCGCAGCCCCCAGGTGTCCGCCCAGAACAGACCGATGAACCCCAGCGACATGACCACCGTGGACAGGCAGAACACCAGCCCGGGCGCGCGGGCGATGAGCCGGGTGACCAGCGGTCGCAGCACGAGGCTGCCCAGCAGCAGCCCCGCCGCCCACCCGCCCCAGAGCAGCCCGGCGACGCGTTCGGCGCCGCCCGCCGACAGCGTGCCGCCGAGGATCGGGATGCCCACGTGCTGCGAGGAGCTGCCGAAGGCGTCCAGGGCGCGCAGCGCGAACAGCGGCACCAGCCCGGCCGCCACGACCACCGGCCACGCCGCCACCCGCGCGGTGACCGCCGTCCCGGGGTCGTCCTCGCGCAACCGGACCCGCAGCGCCAGCAGCACCGCCGCCGACAGCGCGTAGCTCGCCGCGTCCAGGGCGAACACCCCGCGGAACCCGACCAGCGGCACCACCAGCGCCGAGAGCCCCATGCCGAGCAGGAACGCCACGCCCTTGAGCCCGGCCAGGACGCTGTTGACCAGTTGGGCGCGCTCCCCGGCGAGCACCGGCGTGGCCGCCGACAGCGTCCCCTCGAACACCGAACGCCCGATCCCGACGGCGAACACGGCGAGGTGGAGCCACCACCGCTGCGCCTCGTCCGGCAGCACCGCCAGCAGCCCCAGCACCACCAGCCGCAGCACGTCGGCGGTGACCATGGCGGTGCGGCGGTCCCACCGGTCGCCGAAGGCGTGCCCGAGCCTGCCTCCGACGATGGCGCCCGCGTAGAGCAGCACGCTGACCAGGCCGGTGGCCGCGGCCGAGCGCGTGCGCTCCCAGACGAACACCGACAGGCAGACGAAGTCGAGCGCGTACCCGATGTCCGAGACGGCCTTGGCCGCCAGCAGCACACCGAGCTGCCCGCGGCCCGGTCGGGCCTTCACCGCGGAGGTCATCGGCACATCAAACCGGCAACCGGGCGCGGGTCACAGGGTTTCGCGCGACAACCGGCCGGTGTTCCGCCCGTCGGCCCAGTGTGGACACGACCGCCACCGCCCGTTGCCGCAGATCGCGTTGGTCCCCCGGTCGGTGCGACCGACAGCGGCGTGTCGTCCGCCGCGACGGCGCCCGTTGACACGCTGCGTGAAAGTTCGGCGTTATGCCGCCACTCCACGGTGGTAGGTAACCGGCAAGCAGCACCGATCACGAGCCCGTTGCGGCGGGCGGATGGGAGGAATCCGATGGGAAAGCTGCGGAGGATGGCGGGGATCGCCGCCGCGACGGCGGCGGTCGGAACGGCGGTGACGCTCGGGGCCCCGGCCGCGAGCGCCGCGGAGCAGGGTCGGGTGTGCGCGCCGGAGGCCAAGGCGTGCGTCTCGCTGAGCACCCAGACGACGTGGCTGATGGCCGACGGGGTCGCCTACTACGGCGGTGTGCCGATCACCAGCGGCAAGCCGGGGTACGAGACACCCCCGGGCACCTACCACGTGACCTTCAAGAACATCGACCACTGGAGCAAGGCCTACGACGCGCCCATGCCGTACGCGGTGTTCTTCACCGAGAGCGGCATCGCGTTCCACGAGGGCAGCCTGACGCAGCCGTCGCACGGCTGCATCCACCTCTCGCAGGCCGCGGCGAAGCTGTACTTCGACTCGCTGCAGCCCGGTGACGTGGTCCAGGTGGTGCCGTAACCGACAGCGGGGCGATTCCGGGAGCAGGCCGCAGCGCAAGCTGCGGCCTGCTTCTTGCATGTCGCACCCGGAATCGGAACCCACCGAAAATTCGGAGCATCCCAATGCTCGCGGTATTTCGACACCGGCGTTCGCAATGACCCGCTTCACCGAGCATTCACCGCCATTGTGGCTGTACATTAGGGCGAAGGTTCACCGGTTTGGCGGATTGCCTCACGTTCCGCTGTGGACGGTGTCCCACTTTCGGGTTGACCTGCACGAAGTTGTTCGTTCACCGAGACCCGGACAGCCGCACCGAGTAGGCGATCGACTACTGTTCGGTGCATCATTGACACGATCGTGGCAGCTTCCCTAGTGTCGCCGCCCGGAACAGCACCAGCATGAGTAGACATTCGTCGTCCATTTGTCACACGGGAGCGGGCCTGAATGCGCAGTGAACGGATCGTCGACGTCGGCCAGGGAATCACCTCGGCCCTCGCGCGCGTCCCGGCGCAGGCGGGCCCGGACCGGACCCCGGTCGGGGCGGTCGTGCCCCCGGCCTTCGCGGGCAGGCTGCGCGCGCTGACCGGCCGGGTGACCGCCGAGGCCATGCGCGAGATCCGCCGCTCGGTGCCCGCCTACCGCCAGCCGCTGGAGGGCCGCTTCGGCGACGTGTTCACCGCCCGCGTCGAACTCGCCGTGCGCCAGGCCTTCGAGCACCTGATCGACCCCACTGCCCCGGACGACCGCTGGCGCGCGGAGTTCCACCGCGCGGGCCGCGTCGAGTTCCAGGAGGGCCGCACCAGCGACGCCCTGCAGACCGCGGTCCGCATCGGCACCCGGGTGGCCTGGCGGCTGCTCAGCGTCGAGGGCCAGCACGCGGGCGTGCCCGCCGACACCCTCTTCGGCATCGCCGACGCGCTGTTCGTCTACGTCGACGAGCTGTCGGCCATCGCCATCGAGGGCTACACCGCCGCGCAGGGCGAGGCCTCCGGCGCCCGCGAGCGCCGCCGCCGCCAACTGCTGGACCTGCTGCTCGGCTCCCCCGCCGCGGCGCCGTCGACGGTGGCCTCGTTCGCCGCGACCGCCGACTGGGCCGTGCCGGAGCGGGTCGCGGTGCTCGCGCTCGACCGGCGGGCCGTGCCCGCCGCCGAGGGCGCCCCGTTCGGCCCGGAAAGCCTGCTGGACCTGGAGAGCGACACCCCGTGCGTGCTGCTGCCGGACCCGGACGAGGACACCCTGGCCGAGGTCGCCCGCTGGCTCGGCGGCGCCACCCCGGTCGCCCGCGGCGTCGGCGCCCTTGGCCCGGTCGTCCCCGCCGCCGAGGCGGGGCGGTCGCTGGCCGTCGCCCGGCGGGTGCTGGACCTGTCCGGGCGCGGGCTGCTGCGCGGCGCCACCCCGCTGGTGCGCTCGGGCGAGCACTTCACCGAGCTGGCACTGACCGCGGACGAGTTCCTGGTCGACCACATCGCCACCACCGCGCTGGCCCCGTTCGACGCGCTGACCGAGCGGCAGCGCGAGCGGCTGGAGACCACCCTGCTGGCCTGGTTGGACACCCGCGGCGGGGTCGCCGAGATCGCCGCCCGGCTCGACGTGCACCCGCAGACCGTGCGCTACCGCATGCACCAGGTGGAGGCGCTGCTCGGCGACCGGCTCACCGACCCGGACGCCCGGTTCACCATCGAGATCGCGCTGCGATCACGGCGGATGCGCGAACCGGCCGACAAAGCCTGAGACATATTCGCGTTTTTTCGGTCGTTTGTTCCCCCCGACGGGATTCCCCGCATCCGGGTGCTGTTTGCTGACAATTACTCTGCGCGGTATTGCCGACCGGTGACGGCCGAAAATACGATTCGTGACGGCACGGTTTCCCCACCCCGACCTCTCTCGGTCGGCGGTGCGCACCCGGGCTCCGAGGGGGGTGTGTGATGGGTCGACGACTGTCGGCACTGCTCGCGGCGGCGTCGCTGACGCTGCCCGCGCTCCCGGCCGGGGCCACGCAGCCACCGGCGCCCACCGACCAGGCCGCCCCGGTGGCCAGGGCGCCGATCCCGACCGCGCCGATCCCCTACACCTGCGACTTCCCGGTGGTCGGCGCGCAGCCGGTGCGGGTGGTCGTCGGCGCCGACCTGCCCGCCGCGGTGCCGCTGGGCGCCCCGTCCGACGGCTTCGCGGTCGCCGCGGCGCTCACCGTGCCCGCCGAGGTGACCCGGGCGCTGGTGCTCGCGGGCACCAGCCGCTTCGCGGGCACCGCCCGGGTCGACACCGCGGTCACCGGCCCGGAGGGCCCGCGGACCGTGCACGTGGCCGCGACGGTCGCCGAGGTCGCCGTCCCCGCCGACGGGGAGCTGACGGTCGTGGCCACCGGCACCTTCCCCGAGCAGGTGCTGCCCGCCCCCGGTGTGGCCGGGGTGGCGATCGCGGACATCACCCTGAGCCTGGCCCCGGACTCGGCGCCGGGCTGGGCGGGCGTCGACGCGGGCCCGGTCGAGGTGCCCTGCGCCCCGGACGCGGGCGCCACCACCGCCCTGGGCACCACCGAGGTCTCCGCGGCGGTCGACTGGGCCGCCCCCACCCACGTCACGGTCACCGCGACGACCTCCGACAGCGTCACCCTGTCCTGGACGCCCCCGGGGGGCCGCCCGGTCACCGCCTTCGACGTCCGCCGCGGCAACGAGGTCGTCACCGCGGTCACCACCACCACGGCGACGGTCGACGGCCTGGTCCCCGGCACCGAGTACACCTTCGCCATCCAGGCCCGCGACGACACCGGCGGCCGCTCCCGCACCAGCGACCCGGTCACCGCCCGGACCAACCGGGGCAGGGTGACCCGCAGCTACGACATCGCGGCGGTGACCCACAACGTCGCCTCGGACGTCTCCGTGCGCTTCACCGGCGAGGCGCACGCCGACATCGACCTGTCCACCGGCATCTCCACAGTGGACCTGAGCCTGCACCCGACGACGGTGCGGGTGCGGCTGTACGGGGTGCTCCCGGTCACCGCCACGGTCGCCTTCGAACCCGGCGCCACCACCGGGACGCTGTCCGAGGAGGGCCTGTCGGTGGCCACCCGGATCACCATCCGCCTCCCCACCATCAGCGTCTTCGGCTACCCGGTCAGCACCGGCCCCTCCTGCCGCACCAGCGTCCCGGCGGACATCACCCTGCACTCCGACGGCGAGTTCGACCTCGCCGACGGCGGCACCCTCGCCAGCACCTACACCATCCCGCCCCTGGCGGGCTGCGGCGGCATGACGGCGACGATCAGCACCATGGCGGCGGGCACCGGCAACACCCTCGACCTCACCCTGACGCCCCCCGAGTCCTAAGCCCGGGACGGGGTTCCGGTGCGCCAGGAACGGGTATGTCGGGCGCGTGACGGATCTTGGATGGGTCGGAGTGGTCAGGCACGGTGAGAGCACCGGCAACGTGGCCAGGGAAGAGGCCGAGGACGGCGGGCTCGACGTCATCGACATCGCCGAGCGGGACGCGGACGTGCCGCTGTCCCCGCGCGGCGAGGACCAGGCGACGGCCGTCGGGCGGTGGTTGGCCTCCCTGCCGGAGGAGCAGCGGCCGGAGGTGGTCGTGTGCTCGCCGTACCAGCGCACGCTCAGCACCGGCGAGCTGGCGGTGGCGGAGATCGACTACGAGACGGTGTGGGTGGTGGACGAGCGGCTGCGCGACCGCGAACTCGGCGTGCTCGACCTGCTCACCGCGCGCGGGGTGGCCAACCGCTTCCCCGACGAACTGGTCCGCAAGGAACGCCTCGGCAAGTTCTACTACCGCCCCCCGGGCGGTGAGTCGTGGGCCGACGTGGCCCTGCGGCTGCGGTCCCTGCTGACCGACCTCGAACGCCGCCACCGCGGGCAGCGGGTCCTGCTCTTCGCCCACGAGATGACCGCCTACCTGCTGCGCTACCTGCTGGAGGGCGTCCCCGAGAAGGAACTGCTCACCGTGGCGCACAGCACCGTCGTCGCCAACGGGTCGGTGACCTCCTGGGTGCGCGAGGACGACGGCGGTTTCCGGATGGAGCACGAGCACGCCACCGAACACCTGCGGGAGCGCGACGTCCCGCCGACGGAGAGCGAAGATGCCGAAACCGAATCGGTCTGAGCCCACCCCGATCACCTCGGCGCTGCTGCGCGAGTGGGGGCCGCCGGGCACCGGCAACGGCACCGTGCTCGTGGTGGGCGGCGCTCGGCGCGCGCCGGGGGCGGTGCTGCTCAGCGGCATCGCCGCGCTGCGCACGGGTGCGATCACCCTGCAACTGGCGGTGGCGGAGCGCCACGCGTCCGGACTCGGCCTCGCCGTGCCGGAGGCGCTGGTCGTCGGCCTGCCGGAGGCGGACAACGGCGCCGTGTCCCGCGACGCCGTCGACGTGCTGGCCGACCTCGTCCCCGACGCCGACGCCGTCGTGCTCGGCCCCGGCCTGACCGACGCCGACGAAACCGGGGCACTGCTCGAACGGGTGCTGCCCCTGGTCGCCGACGAGGCGCCCGTGGTGCTCGACGCGTTCGCCCTCGGCGCCATCGGCACCCACCCGGAACTCGCCAAACCGGTGCACGGCAGGCTGGTGCTGACGCCGAACACCGTCGAGGCCGCGTACCTGCTCGGCAGCCCCGGCACACCGGTCGAGGACCACGTGGACGCGGCCGTGGAGATCGCGGAGCGCCACCAGGCCGTGGTGAGCCTGATGGGCGTGGTCGCCGATCCGGGCGGGCGGGTGTGGCGGGACGCGACCGGGCACGTGGGGCTGGCCACCTCGGGCAGCGGGGACGTGCTGGCGGGGCTCGTGGGTGGGCTGCTCGCCTGTGCGGTCGACCCGGTTCGGGCCGCGTGCTGGGCCGGGCACGCGCACGCGATGGCGGGTCAGCGGCTGGTGCCGAGGACCGGGCTCACGGGGATGCTGGCGCGTGAGCTGCTGGACGAGGTGCCGCTGGTGCTGGCGGAACTGCGGATGGGATAGGGCGATTCAAAGCCCGGGACTTTTGCTGTGGCGCCCGGGTGGATCTGCTCGGCCGTG
>NZ_JAJCXD010000123.1:36922-145852 GCF_021056305.1 Actinokineospora sp. PR83 | reverse complement strand
CCCACCCGGGCATTTTCGTAGCCGGGCCTGCGGTTGCGGGGGTGGCTGGTTTTCGCTGCGCACGGTGAGGTTCGGCGTGGCGGGCCGCCAGCCTTGCGGTTGCGAGGGTGCTCGGCGGCTGCGCACGGTGAGGTTCGGCGTGGCGGGCCGCCAGCCTTGCGGTTGCGGGGGTGGTCGGCTGCTGCGCACGGGGGGGTTGCGGGTGGCGGGCCGCTTGGCCGTCGGTTTGTCGGGTGGTCGGCGGCTGTGCGGGATGGGGCTCGGTGTGGCTGGCTGGGGCGGCGTGGTTCTGGGTCGCGTCCTGCCGGACGTGACGCGGGTCTACACCCGCTTCGCCCGCTGTTCGGCCAATTTGGTGATCCGGTCGTGCACGCGCTTCGCCGCCCCGGTCGCGGGCGGGTCGGGTTCGACGCGGAGGGTGGTGAGGACGGTGGCGAGCATTTCGTAGTGGCCGACCAGGAACAGGAATTCCAGCGCCGTCTCCTCGTCCAGGTGCTCTCGCAGCGCGGCCCAGGTCGAGTCGTCGAGGTCCTGGTTGTGGTGGAGGTGGTCGACGGCGGTCAGGAGGGTTCGCTGGCGGTCGTTCCAGCCCTCGGCTCCCGGGCCCTGCCGCACGGCCTCGATGCGCTCGGCGTCGAAGCCGACCCGGGCGCTCATGCGCACGTGGTGCTGCCACTCGTAGTCGCACCCCCGCAGGTGGGCGACGCGCAGGATGACGAGTTCGGTGTCCCGCCGCCGCAGGCGCCCGCCCGCGAGGAGGCGGCCGGAGAAGTGCAGCCAGGCCCGGAAGAGCTTGCGGTGCCGTCCGATGATCCCGAACACCGCCATCGGCCCCGTGCCCTCCACCACCCCCGCGAGTCGGGGGACGACCCAACCGAGGACCCGGTTGTCCTTGAACGAACCCTGGGCGATGCGCGGCGCCATACCGACCGTCCTCTCCACCGATGACGTACCTGCCACTGGGTATACCAGTGCACCCGCCGATCGGCAGACCCCACGCACAACTCCGCTGCACCACGGGTTCCTGTCTGCGCCCCCTGGATCGCTCCGCGGACTTCGGGTCCCCTCCCGGGTTCCGTCCCGACAATCGGAGACGGCCCCCGCGGCTCCCCGGAGGGAAGGACCACGATGAATCAACCGACGCAGGGCGAGGCGGACCCCGCCCAGGGCAGCGGTGCAGTGGCTGAGCACCGGTGGACGCAGGCACAGCAACCGGCGACAACCCCCGAGCCGGGTGGCGGGCGGGGCACCGGCGCCGGGGAGGCTCGCGCCGAGGAGCGCGGGCCGCGTGATCCGTTGGCCGTGGCGATCGGCAACGCATCGCTGTTGGGTGTCGGGTACCTGTTGCTCGGCAGGCGGTGGCTCGCCTCGGCGGCCGTGGTGATCACTGCCGGGCTGGTGGTCGTGCTGACCACGACCGCGCCGAGGGTGTGGGTCGAGCTCGTCGTGGTGCTGTGGTGGCTCGTGACCACCGGGCACGGGTGGTTGCTGGCGGGTGGGCGGCGGGGTGGGGCGGTGCGGCGCGGGCAGCGGGTCACCGCCCTCGCGGTCACCGTCCCGGTGGTGGTGGCGGTCGGGCTGCTGCGCTTCGACGCGGCGCGGATCGAGGGGGAGGTGGGCGACGCGCTGGGGGCGGGTGACTGCGGCCCGGCGCTGGCGGCTCTGGACGGGGTGTGGTTCGGGCACCGCGTGGCCGACGCGCCGATGACCGTGCGCGGCGAGCGGACCGTCGAGGCGTGCGGGCACGCGGGCGAAGCCGCGGCGGAGTTCGCCGAAGCCCTGGGCGGGGACGCGTCGGCGGTGCGGGCGGGGTTCGCGCAGTTGTCCACCGTGCTGTCGACCCTGCCGGGGCACGAGCGGGTGGTGGAGGTGGTGCTGGACGGGTTCCTCGACGCGCTGCCGACCAGGGACGCCTGCGGCACCTCGGCGATCACCGACGTCCTCGGCGAGCGGGCCGCGGACGGCACCGTGCTCGACCGCGGCCGGGAGGCCGTCGCGGCGGTGGCCCCCGCGGCGCTGGTGTCGTGCGGGAACGACCTGATGGCGGCGAACGACTGGACGAACGCCCGGACCCGGTACCGGCAACTGCTGGACCGGTACCCCGGTCACGCGCTCGCCGCCGAGGCCACGGCCGGGGTCAGGGCGGCCACGCTGGCGATCGAGCTGGCGCAGGTGCGCGGCCTGCTCGGTCCGGCGTCGACCGGCTCGCTGCCCCGCTACTGCTCCGCCCCGGCGGCCTACAGCGGGGCCGGGCCGTTCGGCACCGGGCGCGTCCTGGTGTACGGCAACGAGTACGCCTCCCGCCTGCCCGGCGAGTGGCGGACCGCCGAAGCCGCGGAAGCGACCGCGGTCGTCTGCGCCGGGGACAGCGAGATGGGCGCGGCCCGGAAGACCTGCACGTACCGGCCGGTGTCCGGGGCACCCATCCACGACGTGACCTTCCACGACGTGGTGGTGCCGGTGAAGGTGTACGAGCTGCGGACCGGGAAGCTCGTGGTCGACACGAAGGTGTCGGTGGCGGGCGCGACCTGCCCGCAGACGCTGAGCTACACGATCCACGGCTCCGTCGACACCGGCGGACCGCCGGACGTCTACGTCACCCCGACCGACGAGGACGTGCGCGCGGCGTTCCAACCGGTGCTCACGGGCTAGGAGCCGCCCACGAGCCACCCGACCGCGCTGCTCGCGAACGGTGTCCCGCGCCTCGTACACATTGGCGCGGGACACCGTTCAGTGCGTCCGGTCACCCGCAGGGCGCCGCGTCGGGGTCGCGGGCGCCACCGGGCACCCAGCGCACGTTCGCGAACGAGGCGTCGAACGCGGCCTCGGTGTAGACCAGGAACGGCGTGTTGACGTTGCCCAGGTCCAGTCCGCCCGCGTCGAAGCAGGAGATCGGGATCTTGACCGTCTTCTTCGCCCCCACCGGCGCCTGCAGCAGTTGCGTGGCGTCGACCTCGGCCAAGCACGGGTGCACGCAGTGGGCGCTGACCACGACCCGGCCCGCGGGCGGCTGGTGCACGAGCACGTCGAACTCCAGGGCGCTGTCGGCGCTGAGGTACGGCCGCAGGTCGGAGGTCCCGGCCGGGTCCTGCAGGTAGAGCTGGCCGGTGCCCGACCACGTGGTGCGCAGCGCGTCCTGCTGCACGTTCACGTCCGCGGGCACCACGCCGATCGTCGCGTGCGCGGCGGTGCCGTCCGCGCCGATCTCCGTGCCGCCCCAGTTCTCCGGGGAGCCGATGAAAGACTTGTAGGGGGCGATGTCCTGTCGGTTGAAGATTTCCAGGTCCTCGGTGGCGGGGCCGCCGCCACCACCGCCGTCGTCGCACTCCGGGGCGGTTTCGGGGAGTTGACCGACGGGCGTGCGCCGGCGGTCGGTGAGGCCGTAGCCGTACGGGAACAGCGGGTTGTAGTCCGGCGAACCGACGTTGAGCGGGGTCTGGCAGGGGGTGCGCGGCCAGGAGAACGACAGCTTGCCGTCGAACCCGCCGTCGACCAGGCGGTCGGCGACTCCCCCGCCCTCGGTGCCGGGCAGCCACGCCGCCACGAACGCGTCCGAGCGGTTCAGCTCCCTGTTGGCGTACAGCGGCCTGCCCGACAGGTAGACGCTGACCACCGGCACGCCCTTGCCCGCGACCCGGTCCAGCACCCGCAGGTCCTCCGGGTGCAGCCGGGACGCGTCCAGGCCGCGCCTGCCCAGGTCGCCGTTGCCCTCCGCGTACGGGGTCTCGCCGAGGACGGCCACCACCGCGTCGTAGCCGGTGGGGTCGACGTCGCCGGTTTCGCTGAAGGTCACGTTGGCCGCGCCGAGCTTCTCGCGCAGGCCGCCGAGCACCGTGGTGCCGTTGGGGAAGTCGGCGTTGGTGTTGCCGGTGCCCTGCCAGGTCAGCGTCCAGCCGCCGGTCTGGTTCTGCATGCTGTCGGCGCTCTTGCCGACGACCAGGACCTTCGCCCGCGACCGCAGCGGCAGCACCCGGTTGTCGTTCTTGAGCAGCACCAGCGACTCGCGGACCGCCTTGCGCGCCAGCGCCCTGGCCTCCAGCGCCCGACCGGCGTCGCGGCGGGCGGAGGGCTTGGGGGCGTCGAACACACCGGAGCGGAGCTTGACGCGCAGGATGCGGGTGACGGCGTCGTCGATGCGCGCCATCGGGATCTCGCCGCTCTGCACCTGGGCGATGGTGTTGGTGATGAACGCCTTCCAGTCCTGGGGGACCATGACGACGTCGATGCCCGCGTTGATCGCCCGGGGACAGCTTGCGTTGGTGCAGCCGGGGACCTGGCCGATGCCGTTCCAGTCCGACACCACGAGCCCGTCGAAGCCCAGCTTGCCCTTGAGGATGCCATTGAGGGCCAGGTCGCTGCCGTGCAGCTTGCCCTCGTTGATGCCCAGTGCGGGGTTGGTCCAACTGTTGAACGACACCATGACGGTCTGCGCGCCCGCGGCGAGCGCGCCGTAGTAGCCCTGGCCGTGCACGTTGATCATCTCGGCGGTGGAGGACGGGTTGACGCCCTGGTCCACGCCGCCCTCGGTGCCGCCGTCGCCGATGAAGTGCTTGGCGGTGGCCAGCACGCCGTCGAGGCGCAGGCGGCGGTCGCCTTGGAGGCCCTTGACCGCCTCGTAGCCGTAGGCGCGGGTGATCCGGGGGTCTTCGGAGTAGCCCTCGTAGGTGCGGCCCCAGCGGTCGTCGCGGACCACGGCCAGCGTGGGCGCGAACGCCCAGTCCTGGCCGGTGGTGCGGATCTGCCGGGTGGTGGCCTCGGCGACGTCGCGGACCAGGCACGGGTCGTGCGCGGCGCCGAGGCCGATGTTGTGCGGGAAGACGGTGGCACCGAATGCGTTGTTGTTGCCGTGCACCGCGTCGATGCCCCACAGCACGGGAATCCCGGTGCGGGTCGACTTCGAGGCCTGCCAGTAGGCGTCGGCCTGGGCGAGCCAGGCGGCGGGGGCGGCGTGCTTGTCCTGGCCCGGCCAGGCGCCGCCGCCGTTGAGGACCGAGCCGAAGCCGTAGGTGCGGACGTCGTCGGCGGTGATGGCGGTGATCTCCGGCTGAGTCATCTGGCCGACCTTCTCGGCAGGCGTCATGCCCGCGACCATCCGCCGGACCCGGTGCTCGTCGACCGGGTTGCTCGGCACCCGGCTGTCCACCCTCGGCCAGTCGGCGAGCGTCGGCAGCCGGTCCTCGACCCTGGCGCAGCCGTGCCCGTCGGTCCGCGGCGGACCGACCACCGGCCGCCCGGTCGCGGCGGCGACCGGGGTCAGCAGCGCCGCCCCGAGCACCCCGGCGACCACTGCCCGTACGACGCGTGCGTGCCTCATCGCGCTCCCCGGCCTCGTTGCCTGCTTTCCCCTAGCTCACCGTGTACGGGACTACCCGACAATCCGCCTTTGGGTGCATCTCCTCTCGACGACCGAGGGACCCCGTGACGCAGCGCGTACGGCATACTTGATCCGATCGGGTGACGTCGTGGACCGGTCGTGTCGGTAAACACCTGCTCACTTGACGGTGGGGCCGGCTATCCTGGCCGCGCCGCACCCCGATTCCCGGTTCTTCGGCAGTCGACGGCGACCGCTACTGGGGAGTCGTCCGTCCGTGCGCCCGCGGCGCACCCGTTCTGGAGGTTTCCACCCATGCAGACCCCTGCCGCCGCGCCCGCGGCCGGCGACAAGCTCGACGCGGCGGTGCTGAAGATCGCGGGCGTCGTCGTGCTGGGCGTGATCATGTCCATCCTCGACGTCACCGTGGTCAGCGTGGCGCTGCCCACCTTCCAAGAGGTCTTCGGCGCCAGCTACGCCACCGTGGCCTGGACGATGACCGGCTACACGCTGGCGCTGGCTACGGTGATCCCGCTCACCGGGTGGGCCGCCGACCGGTTCGGCACCAAGCGCCTCTACATCCTGGCGCTGGTGCTGTTCGTGCTCGGCTCGGTGCTGTGCAGCCTGGCCTGGGACATCGGCAGCCTGATCACCTTCCGGGTGCTGCAGGGCCTCGGCGGCGGCATGCTGATGCCGCTGGGCATGACGATCATGACCCGCGCGGCCGGGCCGGACCGGATCGGCCGGGTGATGGCCGTGCTGGGCGTCCCGATGCTGATGGGCCCGATCGGCGGCCCGATCCTCGGCGGCTGGATGCTGGAGTCGCTGTCCTGGCACTGGATCTTCCTGATCAACGTCCCGATCGGCGCGGTGGCGCTGGTCGCGGCGGTGCTGGTGCTGCCGAAGGACAACCCGTCGCCGTCGGAGACCTTCGACTACGTCGGCATGCTGCTGCTGTCGCCGGGGCTGGCGCTGCTGCTGTTCGGCGTGTCGTCCATCCCGGAGAAGGGCACCGTGGCCAGCTCCCGGGTGCTCGTCCCGGCGCTGATCGGCCTCGCGCTGGTGGTCGGGTTCGTCTTCCACGCGCTGCGGCCGCGGCACCCGCTGATCGACCTGCGGCTGTTCAAGAACAAGCAGCTCACCGTTGCCACGATCACGCTGTTCCTGTTCGCGGTGGCGTTCTTCGGCGCGATGCTGCTGGTGCCCAGCTACTTCCTGCAGGTCCGGCACGAGACCACGCTCGGCGCGGGCCTGCTGCTGGCCCCGCAGGGCCTCGGCGCGATGCTGAGCATGCCGATCGCGGGCAAGCTCGCCGACAAGACCGGCGTCGGCAAGATCGTGCTGTTCGGCATGGGGCTGATCGCCGTCGGCATGGGCGTGCTCACCCAGATCGACGCGAACACCCCCTACGTGCTCCTGCTGGGCGTCCTCGCCCTGATGGGCATCGGCATGGGCGCGGCGATGATGCCGCTGATGACCGCCGCGCTGCAGACCCTCAACGACCACACCATCGCCCGCGGCTCGACGCTG
Source organism: Actinokineospora sp. PR83 (assembly GCF_021056305.1). NCBI lineage: Bacteria > Bacillati > Actinomycetota > Actinomycetes > Pseudonocardiales > Pseudonocardiaceae > Actinokineospora > Actinokineospora sp. PR83. The sequence goes on along the minus strand of NZ_JAJCXD010000123.1, from coordinate 139,011 downwards.
ATGAACATCGTGCAGCAGGTGGCGGCGTCGGTCGGCACCGCGGTGATGTCGGTGGTGCTGACGAACCAGATCAACGGGTCGGAGGCCATCGGCAGGCTGGCCACCAAGTCGTTCGAGCCGCAGGAGGCACCGGCCCTGGCCGCGCAGGCCCAGGCCGACACCGCCTCGGGCTTCGCGATCGCGTTCACCGTGGCGTTCGTGCTGCTTGTGCTGACCCTGGTCCCGGCCTTCCTGCTCCCCCGCAAGAAGGTCGAGACCCCGCAGGGCGCCGAGGCGCCGAAGCCGGTGATCATGCACTGAGGTCCCGCACGGGGAGGGGCGCACACCCGTTGGGGTGTGCGCCCCTTTCTTTGCGGTTCTCACGCGGAAATCCCCGCTGCGGGTGGTTGATCGCCGACAGAGCTCACAGCGGGGTGGCGGCGGGCGATGCACCAGGTGGTAGCCGACGAGGGGGAGGCGCTGTGCTGCGTTCGGTGTTCGTGGGATCAGTGGTGGCCGGGTTGCTGGCGGTGTCGGTGTGGCCCGCGGCGGCGGCCGGGCCGAACAAGCCGTTCCTGGGGGACCTCAACGAGGACGGCCGCGCGGACCGGGTCACGCTCGGCTCGGTGGGGCTGACCTCGACCTGCACGGTGAGCGTGCAGGACGGCCTGGTGGGTGGTGGTTTCGCCGCGGCGGTCCAGCACAGCTACGTGTCGCCGCGCACGTCCGGGCCGCTGCCGTACTGCCCGGACATGGGCGAGGTGGTGGACCTCGGCGGGGACGGGACGCCGGAGATCGTCACCACCGGCTTCTACTGGTACGGGGCGACCGACGCGCTGCTGGTGCTGCGGGACTTCGCCCCGGTGGCGTCGTTCAGCGGGTTGAGCATGCCGAGCACGCTGCGCGCGGTCGACTTCGACGGCGACGGGCGCAAGGACCTGTGGAGCTCCACCGACCAGTCCAGCCGGTTGCGCACGTACACCAACACCGCGGCGGGCACCCTGGTGCCCGGCCCGTTCGAGGTGTGCAGCGACGCCTCGCTGCCCCAGCACGCCTTCGCCGACTTCGACGGCGACGGCGGCCAGGACATGCTGCTGTACCGCCGCTGCGGCCTCGGCGTCGGCCGCGCCGCCGAGCTGTACCCCGGCGGCGGCGGGCCGCCGGTCGTGTTCGCCACCTCCACCACCGCGACCTACGAGGTGTTCGTGGGCGACTTCGACTACAACGGCGTGCCCGACGTGGGGCTGATCACCAAAGCGTCGGGCGGGGCGGTGACGGTCCGGCACTTCCTCAACGACGGCGCCGCGGGCTTCACCGAGCTGCCCTGACCCCGGCCGGGGCTATCGCAGGGCGACCAGGGTGGGGCCGCGCTGCTCCAGGACGATCTCGCCGGTGGCCGACATGGTGATCGGGCCGGTGTAGCCGCCGCGGTCGACCGGGATCACCCCGACGTTGGCGCCGGTGACCTCGTCCTGCACGGCCAGGCCGTTCTGGATCGGGACGACCAGCCTGCCCGCGTGCACCACCCCGGGGCCGAGCGTGGTCTGGATCGTCCACATCGGACGCAGGTCGGCCGGGGACAGGGCCACCGTGCGGGAGCCGGTGAACCAGTAGACGCCCTCCGGGCCGCTGGTCGTCAGCACGGTCGCGCCCGGGGGGTCGGTGTTGGCGAGCTCGCCCGGCCCGGGTTCGTCGAGCGGGTAGTCGGCCAGGGCGACGCCCGCGGAGGTGTAGACGCGCAGCCGGGCCGGGTCGGACAGGGCGACGGCGGTGTGGGTGTCGGTCAGGGCGACGATGCGGGCGCGGGCGCCCACGACGGTGCTCGACACGACCTCGACGTCGTCGTTGTCCTTGCCGCTCGGGGCCTGGCTGCGGTAGACGGTGAGCCGGTCGGCGCCGTTGTCCTCCGGGCAGCGCTCGATGACGCCGACCTTGCCCGCGGTGACCGCGACCGAGCCGAACGTGCAGCCGTGGCGCAGGTTGGACCGGAACTGCACCGGGGTGGGGCGGGTGCCGTACTGCGAGGTCATCACCAGGTCGGAGCGCCAACTGGTGATCAGCCGCCTGCCGGTGGTGGTGGCGGTGCTGCCGTCGGAGAGCAGCCGGGTGCCGAACTCGGCGTCGGAGTTGCGGGTGCGCTCGACCTTGCCGCTGGTGCCGTCGAGGCTGGTGACCTCGCTGCACCCGCCCTTGGCGTACGGGTCGTCGTCGGGCAGCGCCCCGCCGTCGGAGGCGTAGAGGGCGAGCACGGTGCCGCTGTCGGTGCGCTGCGGCGGGGCGGTGTCGAACGGGGCGACGGTGCACAGCGCGCGGTCGCGGGCGTAGCGCCACTTGACCTCACCGGTCAGCGGGTCCCGCCCGACGACCTCCCCACCGGAGCCGGTGGCGACGACCGCGCCCGCGACCACGGGTACCGGGGTCATCGGGCTGTCCGCGCGCCAGGTCTCGGCCAGCGACGGCGGGAACTGCAACGGCGGCTCCTGCACCGCGCCCGGCTCGGCGGCGGGGGCACGGGTGGTGGCCGCGATGTCACTGGTCTGCCAGAGCACGACCGCCGAGGCCGCCAGGGCCACCACGAGCACGCCTGCGACGGCCCAGTCGCGCTTGCGGGTGAAGCGGGTGCGCCGTCCCCTCGGGACGGTCTCCCGAGGTCCAGCCGGGACGGTTTCGCGCGGCGGGTCGGAAGTGTGTCCAGGGTTACCCCCGGGGTCGTCCCGGTCGTTTTGGGACATTTGCCCCGCCTCCGGGACGCGTTCGACCGGCTCGGTCCCCCGCGCTCCGGGACCGCCTGCGCCGACCGCGTCGTCCGCCACCGCTTCTCCCTTGTTTACCCAGGTCAGATGCTCTTGGCGCCCCACCGTGGCACATCGGCGGCGGGCACTCAAGGGCGCTTGAGGCTACCGCGCGGAATGTGTCATCCCCGTTCGGATCGGAGGGGGCGAACCGGGGAGAAACCCACGCGGATGACAGCAGTGGATCATCAAGGTTGCCGGACCGTACAGCATACCTCCACCTCCGCGCCATCGTTGTCCCTCGAATGGAGGTAACCTCCCCCCTCGAGTCCCAGGAGGTGCGGTGAGTCCGGCAGCAGAGACAGAGGCCCCGTGGGCCCGCCGCCCGAAACGGGCGGACGGGCGACGCAACTACGACGCCATCCTCGAGGCGGCCCGGGTGGCGTTCGCCAACCGGGGCACCGGCGCGTCCCTGGAGGACATAGCCAAGGCGGCCGGAGTGGCGATCGGCACCCTCTACGGCCACTTCCCCACCAGGGAAACCCTGGTGGAGGCGTCCGTGCGCGAACAGCTCGACCAACTCGACCAGGCCGCCACCACCCTCACCGAGGAAGACGGCGACGCGCTGGGCGCGCTCACCGCGTGGGTGCGCCTGGCCGTGGAGCACTGCTCCACCTACCGCGGGCTGGCGAGCTTCCTGGCGGGCAGCGCGCACACCGCGGGCGCCCCCCTGCACCACACCGGCGTGATCGTGCACAAGGCCGTCGCCCCCCTGCTGGCCAGGGCGAAGGAGGCGGGCCGCATCCGGGCGGACGTGACCGCGGAGGAGCTGTACGCGATCATCACCGCCGCGGCCTGGACCAGGGAGAACTCCCCGGAGCAGGTCGACCACAGCGTGCGCCTGCTGGCGTTCGTGACCGAGGGCATGGCCCCGCAGGCGGGTTAGGAGCGGCAGGCCGGGCCCACCACCCGGCCGCCGACCACCACCCGGCCAGACGAGTCGCAGGCCCGGCCGCCTGCCACCCGGAACCCGCCGATCCGGCTACCAGCCGCCCGCCCCTCACCGGCGCAGCAACAATCAGCCACGCCAACCCCACCGTGCGCAGCCGCCGACCACCCCACCAACCGCCCAGCCAGGCGGCCCGCCACATCGAACCCCACCGTGCGCAGCCGCCGACCACCCCCGCAACCGCCGGCCCGGCTAAGCAGACGCCCGGGGGGGTGGATGTGCTTGGGTGGGGGTGCCGATCATGTGCAAGCCTGTCTGGGCTGTGGAGCATCTCTTCAGCCCCACTCGGTCACAGTGGGCGCATGATCGGCGTAGGGGCCCCGCCCGAGCGGATCCACCCACCCGGGCACCACCGACGAACGACCGGGCTTTGATACACAGGCACGGCTGAGCAGATCCACCCACCCAGGCACCAGCGGCAAAACCCCGGGCTTCACGACCGAGGCACAGCCGAGCGGAACCCCGAGCGCACACCAGGCCGGTTTCAGCCCGCGCCGCGGGGTACCCGGGGGCCATGGTGAGCATCGGTTACTTCCTGTCCTGCGAGGAGTTCGGCCCCAAGGAGCTGGTGCGGCAGGCCCGCCTGGCCGAGGAGGCCGGGTTCGAGCGCCTGTGGATCTCCGACCACTTCCACCCGTGGCTGGAGGAGCAGGGCCAGAGCCCGTTCGTCTGGTCGGTCATCGGCGCCCTGTCGGAGGCGGTGTCGCTGCCCATCACCACGGCGGTGACCTGCCCGACCGTGCGGGTGCACCCGGCCATCATCGCGCAGGCCTCGGCGACGGCGGCCGTGCAGACCGGTGGTCGGTTCACCCTGGGCGTGGGCAGCGGCGAGGCGCTCAACGAGCACATCCTGGGTGACGCATGGCCGTCGGTGGGGGTTCGGCTGGCGATGCTGGAGGAGGCCGTGGAGGTCATCCGCAAGCTGCACACCGGCGAGGAGGTGTCCTTCCACGGCGAGTTCTACGAGGTCCAGGAGGCACGCCTCTACACCGTGCCGGAGGAGCCGGTCCCGATCTACGTGTCCGGCTTCGGCCCGCAGGCCACCGAGCTGGCGGCCCGGATCGGCGACGGCTACTGCACGGTCATGCCGGACGCGGACCTCATCGGCACGTTCCGCATGTCCGGTGGTGGCACGAAGCCGGTGCAGGCCGGGATGAAGGTGTGCTGGGCGGAGACGGAGGCGGCGGGCCGGGCGACGGCGCACCGGCTCTGGCGCAACGAGGGCCTGGCGGGCCAGCTCGCGCAGACCATGCCCCGCCCGCGCGACTTCGCCGACGCGGCGAGCCTGGTGACCGAGGACGCGGTGGCCGAGCAGATCGTGTGCGGGCCGGACGTCGACCGGCACGTGGGCGCCGTGCGCGAGTTCGTGGACGCGGGTGCCGACGAGGTGTACGTGCAGCAGATCGGGTCCGACCACGAGGAGTTCTTCCGGGTGTGGGCGAAGGAGGTCATCCCGGCCTTCCGCTGATCCGGCGAGCGGTCCAGCGCGGCCGACCTGGTGGGCGGGGCGCGTGCGCGGGCGGGTGGGAACCCGGACCGCGCACGCGCCCCGTCGTCGTTCGGCGCACCGCGACCGGTGATCGGGGTTGTGAAACCGTTTCCGCTGTTGGACTCCGCACAGCCGCGACCGTGTGAGGTGCGGCCGTTCGGGGTAAGTAACGGGTAGAGCTGCCGTCGAGCTGGAGGTCACCGTCCCATGTGGATCGCACTCGCCACTCCCCTGGTCGTCATGCTCGGCGCGGTCGGCATGCAGCAGTTGGAACCGCGTGTCCTGGGACCGGTGACCCCGATCTCGGACGATCCGCTGCAACAGCCGATCGACGCCGACGAACTCACCGTCCACTGAGGATTTCCGCCTGCGGGGCGGGTGCTGCCGGAACGACGGCGTTCCGACAGCACCCGTCCCGCAGGCGTCCGTTCGCAGGTTGCACTCCGCACCTCCCTCGGCGTCCCGGCCCGATTCGCACCGATCGGGTGACCGGTGACCTGGTAACGATGGGGTGCGCAACCGCGACGCCATGTTCGGAGCCCGAAGACCGGTGCGGATGTCCCCGGCGCGGGTGAGGGTGCTCGGGGAAGGGGCGGTATGACGACGACGGACACCGATCGCGGTGCCGCGCCCGCCGAACTGGCGCTCGCCGTTCCCGCCGACGCCGCCGCGCTGCCGGACGTGCGGGTCACCCTGGACCGGTGGCTCACCGGGCTGGGGGTGGGCACCGGCACCCGCCAGGACGTCGTCCTGGTGGTCGACGAGGCGTTGACCAACGCCATCGAGCACGCCTACGGCGACAACCCCCACCCCGACCCGATCAGCCTCACCGCCGTGCACGACGCGAGCGGGGTCGAGGTGCGGGTGCGCGACCGGGGCACTTGGAAGCCGCCCACGGTCGACGGCGTGCGCGGTCGCGGCCTGGCCATGATCGCCACCATCGCCGACCGGATGGACCTCAGCGTCGCCGACGGGCACACCACGGTGTTCGCCCACGTGCCCCACCGGGACTAGCGCCTGTCCTCAAAGCAGGCGACCACCTCGCAACCGCCGGCCCGGCTACGGAAATGCCCGGGTGGGTGGATCTGCTTGGGTGGGGGAGCCGATCATGTGCAAGCCTGCCTGGGCTGTGGGGCATCTCTTCAGCCCCACTCGGTCACACTGGGCACATGATCGGCGTAGGGGCCCCGCCCAAGCGGATCCACCCACCCGGGCACGCCCCCCAAAATCCCGGACTTTGAGGTCACGGCCTAGCTCCCCGGCACCACCCGGAGAACCGCGGGCCCGGCGGGCAGCCGCGCCTCAGCGCTGCCGGAAGACCTGCCGGTACGCGGTCGGGCTGGTGCCGGTGGCCTTGCGGAAGCGGGCCCGGAAGTTGGCGGCCGTGCCCAGGCCGACGCGTCGGGCGATCTCGTCGATGCCGCTGTGCCCGGATTCGAGGAGGTGCTTGGCGAGGTCGATCCGGGCGACCAGCAGCCACTGGGCCGGTGACACGCCCGCCTCCTCGACGAAGCGGCGGGCGAAGGTGCGCTCCGACAGGGCCGCGTGCTCGGCCAGCCTGCGGACCGACAGGTCGTCGCCGAGGTGGCGCAGCGCCCACTCGCGGGTCCTGGCGAGGGACTGCCCGGAGGTCTGCGGCATCGAGTGCTTGATGTACTGGCTCTGGCCACCGGCCCGGTGCGGCGCGGCGACGGCGAACCTGGCCGCGGTGTTGGCGACGGCCGCGCCGTGGTCGCGGCGGACGACGTGCAGGCAGAGGTCGAGCCCGGCGGACGCGCCCGCGGAGGTCAGGACCTGGCCGTTGTCGACGTAGAGCACGTCCGGGTCCACGGTGACGGCCGGGTGCCGCCGGGTCAGCAGGTCCGCCGCCCGCCAGTGCGTGGTGACGGTGAGCCCGTCGAGCAGGCCCGCTTCGGCCAGGGCGAAGACACCGGAGCAGATCGCCACGAGCCGGGTGCCCGCGGCGTGGGCCCGCAGCAGCGCCCGCAGGGCGGCGGGGGGAACCGGCCGGTCCACGTCGTACCCGGGCACGACCACCGTGCCCGCCCGCACCAGTTCGTCGAGTCCGCGGTCGACGCCCAGGGAGAAGCCGTCGATGGTGGGCACCGCTCCCGGTTCGGGCGCGCACAGGGTGAGGCGGTAGCGGTCGGGCAAGGCGCCGAACACGAGCAGCGGAACACCGAGGTCGAAGGTCACGACGCCGTCGAGGGCCAGGACAGCGATGTCGTCGACCCCGGTGACGGGCCGCGCGGCAGCCTGCATGGCAGGAAAATAACACATGTTGGCAGAGCTGCCACTCGATGGCGAGTGCGTCGATCATTAGCGTGATCGGCACGACCGATCAGGAATCGACCGGCACCTCGTCCGACCAGGCTGCCTGCCTGACCGGTCGTCCAATCCACCCTCGAAGGGGCGTGCGCGTGTCAGATCCGACAAAGGCATTCACATCCGATTCCGAGTTCCCGCCGGTGACCGTGGCGATCCTGGTCTGCCCCGGCTACATACCCGCCGACATCATCGGCGTGCACACGTTGTTCGGGACCACCCCCAACGCCGAAGTCCACCTGGTGTGGAAGGACCTGGACGAGGTGATCGGGTTCCCGACGTACCCCACCCGGCCGACGACGACCTTCGCCGAGTGCCCCGAGAACCCCGACGTCCTGTGGACCGGCGCGGTGGCCCCGGAAATGTTCGACGACGAGGAAACCCTGGATTTCCTCGCCGACCGGGGGAGCCGCGCGCGCTGGGTGGGCGGCAACTGCGGGGGGACGCTGCTCCTGGGCGCGGCCGGACTCCTGCGGGGCTATCGCGCCACGTGCAATTTCCAGCAGAAGGACCTCCTGACCCACTTCGGGGCGGTGCCCGCGGACGGCAACGTCGTCGTCGACCGCAACCGCATCACCGCGGGCCCCCTCACCGGCAGCATCGAAGCCGGGCTGTGGTTGGCGAGGGAGTTCTACGGCGAGGACTTCGCCCGCGAGATGGAGTTGCAGAGCGAGTACGCGCCGGAACCGCTCTTCGGCGTGGGCCGTCCCGACCTGGCGGGCCCGGAACTCACGCGGCGCGCGCTCGACAACGCTGCCGCCATGACCCGACCGTACGTCGAGGTCATCGAACGCGCCGCGAAACGCCTCGCCGCCGCGGTGTGAGCCGCGGTTCCGCGCGCCGACCGGCGGCACTTTTGCCATCCGGCCACAAAGGTGCGTGCGGAACGTGCGCGCAGACACGCCAACCCGTCTGTCCACAAGGGTCCAAGGGGTGCAGAAACGCGCCATTGAGCAGGGTATTCAGGTGATTGCTCCTCCTGGGGAGCCGAGTGGGGGTCCACCGGGCCCCGCCTGTCCTGTTCCGAGGGAGATCCGATGCCGCGTCCTCTCACCGCGCGCGTGAACAAACTGTTGGGCCTCGGCGTGGCCGTCGTGGCGGGGGTCGGTGTCGCGTTCGCGGTCGTGCCCAGCGCCGCCGCGCAGGGCGACGTGCTGGGCGCGGGCAAGCCGGGGGCGATCAAGGACAGCTACCTGGTCGTGTTCAAGGAGGGGGCGACCCGCCAGCGCCCGGTGCGCGACCTGGTCGGCGCGCTGGCGGGCAAGCACCGGGCGAAGGTGCGGTTCACCTACCAGAGCACCGTGCGCGGCTTCGCGGGCGACATGTCGGAGGCCGAGGCGCGCAGGCTCGCCGCCGACCCGTCGGTGGAGCGGGTCGAGCAGAACAGCGTGGTGACCACCCAGGACACGCAGACCGGCGCCACCTGGGGCCTGGACCGCATCGACCAGCAGGCGCTGCCGCTGAGCGGGACCTACACCTACCCCAACACCGCCGGGAACGTGCGCGCGTACGTGATCGACACCGGCATCCGCACCTCGCACCAGCAGTTCGGCGGCCGGGCCACCTGGGGCACCAACACCACCGGCGACGGCAACAACACCGACTGCAACGGACACGGCACGCACGTGGCGGGCACCCTCGGCGGTGCCACCCACGGCGTGGCCAAGGGCGTGCAGCTCACCGCGGTCAAGGTCCTCGACTGCGCGGGCTCCGGCAGCTTCGCGCAGGTCGTGGCGGGGGTCGACTGGGTCACCCAGAACCACGTCTCCGGGCCCGCGGTGGCCAACCTGAGCCTCGGCGGCCCGGGCACCAACACCACCCTGGAGAACGCCATCCGCGCCTCCATCGCCGACGGGGTGGTCTACGCGATCGCGGCGGGCAACTCCAGCGCCAACGCCTGCGGCCAGACGCCCGCGCGCACTCCGGAGGCGATCACCGTCGGCGCCACCACCAGCACCGACGGCCGGGCCACCTACTCCAACTACGGCACCTGCGTCGACCTGTTCGCCCCCGGTTCCGACATCACCTCGACGGGCTCCGGCGGCGACACCGCCACCGCGGTCATGAGCGGCACCTCGATGGCCTCCCCGCACGTGGCGGGCGCGGCGGCGCTGGTGCTGGGCGCCAACCCGGCGCTGTCGCCGCAGCAGGTGACCGACACCCTGCTCGGCTCCGCCGTGCAGGGCAGGGTCGGCAACGCGGGCACCGGTTCCCCGAACCGCTTCCTCTACACCGGGGCCATCACCAGCCCTTCGCTCGGCGACACGCTGGCCAAGGGGAAGCGGATGGACGCCGGGCAGTCGCTGCGCTCGGCGGACGGCCGCTACCACCTGGACATGCAGTCCGACGGCAACCTGGTGCTTTACACCCAGGCGAACCAGGCGTGGTGGCACACCGGCACCCACGGCAACCCGGGCGCGTACACCGTCTTCCAGGAGGACGGGAACGTCGTGCTCTACGCCTCGGGCGGCCGGGCGCTGTGGGCGACGAACAGTTGGCGGTCCGCCGCGACCCGGCTGGTGTTGCAGAACGACTCGAACCTGGTCCTCTACGGCTCCGCCGGACAGGCCCTCTGGGCCCGCTGACCCCCTGGGATCCGATCATCCGACCAACAGCTCACCTCCCCCGCGCAGGGGAGGTGAGCTGTTGCCGTTCAGCCCCTCTGGTGGTCACGCAGACCCCGGTCGGACATGGATCACAGTAATATTACGTGCAGCCTGACCAGCGAATACACCGCTTCGCACCGCCGAGGGGGTCGCATCGACGCCGGATTCGTTGAATGATGGGTTAACAAGCCGGTCACGCTCGCGGAAAACGGACAGGAACGTTCAAGTAACCTGCGGCGATGCACCGGGTGAACCGGACATTTCCCGTCCGAGAGAGGGGGACGCGTGCCCGCGTCTGATCCAGCCCCAGCGACCAGCCGACCGATCTCCCCCGGCCGCCCGCGACCGCAGCGCAAGCTGCGCGACACCGGCGTGCTGACCTTCATCGTCCCGGCCGACAGCGACCAGCTCTACCTGGTCCGCCACCGGGTGAGCGCCTGGCTCGCCGCCCACCACGTGCGCGTGGAGCAGCGCCGCGACGTGGTGGCCGTGGTCGACGAGGCGGTGTCCAACTCCATCAAGCACGGCTACCTCGAGGGTGACGACTGCGGCCTGGTCGCCATCACCGTGCACGCCAACGCCGACGACATCGTGGCGCTGGTCGCCGACCACGGGTGCTGGCCCGCCGCGCCGGGGACCCGGGGCCTGGGCCTGACCGTCATCGAGGAACTCGCCGAGGACGTCGAGCTGTCGCACGACGCGGGGCGCACGACGCTCACGGCCCGGTTCCCGCGCGAGCGCGCCACGCGGCCGTCCGCGTGGGCGCCCGAGCAGCGCACCCCCGCGGACGAGCCCGCCCGCGCGCGCTGACCCCCGACACCCCGGGCAGGCGGCGCACCGCGCCACCTGCCCGGTGCCCGTTCAGGCCTGCTGCTCGACGGCGGCAGGCTCCGGCTCGACGGCCGGTTCCGGCTCCACGGCGGGTTCCTCCGGCTCCGGCGGGGTGATCACCGGCAGCGTGAAGCGGATCGTGGTGCCCCGCTCGCCGCTCTCGGCGCGCTCGGTGTCGAGCCAGATCCGGCCGCCGTGGAACTCCACGATCTTGCGGCACATGGCCAGGCCGATCCCGGTGCCCGGGTAGGCGTCCTTGCCGTGCAGCCGCTGGAAGATCACGAACACCCGCTCGGCGAACTGCGGTTCGACGCCGATCCCGTTGTCCGACACCGAGAACACCCACTCGTCGCCGTCGCGCTCCACCTCGATCCGCACCACCGGCGGCTCGTCGGCGCGGAACTTGACCGCGTTGCCGATGAGGTTCTGGAACACCGCCGTCAGCAGCGGGACCTCGCCGCGCACGACCGGCAGCTCGGCGGGCACCTCCACGGTCGCGCCGGTCTCCTCCAGCACCGCGCCCAGGTTGCGCTGCGCGGACTCGACCAGGTTCGCGACCTGCACGTCGGCGTGCTTGCCGGTGTGCCGCCCGACCCGGCTGAACGAGAGCAGGTCGTTGATCAGCACCTGCATCCGCCGCGCGCCGTCGACGGCGAAGCCGATGTACTGCCGGGCGTTGTCGTCGAGCTTGTCGGAGTAGCGGCGCTCCAGGAGCTGGCAGAAGCTGGCGACCTTGCGCAGCGGTTCCTGCAGGTCGTGCGAGGCGACGTAGGCGAACTGCTCCAGCTCGGCGTTGGAGCGCTTGAGGTCGGCGCTGAGGACGTCGAGTTCGGTATTGGTCTGCCGCAGCACCTCCAGCTCGTAGAGGATGCGGGCGCGCATGACGTCGACGTCCTCGGCGAGCCCGGCGATCTCCGCGGGCCCGGTCACCTCCACCCGGTGCCCGAAGCGGCCGTCGGCGACCTGTCGCACCTGGTGGCTCAGCCGCGACAGCGGGGCCACCACGGCCGAGCGCAGCAGCACCGAGGCGACCACCACGAGCAGCAGCAGCGCCCCCAGGGTGATCACGCAGGTGCGCACCAGCACGGTGGCGGAGTCGTTGAGGGCCTCGCGGCCGATGACCCGCTCCCGCTCCAGGTCGGCGCGCACCGCGTCCAGCGTCGAGCGCGCGCGGTCGAACAGGACCTTGCCCGCCTCCGGGTCGGTGGTGAGCCTGCCCGCCGCCGCCTGCGCGATGGTGGGTTCGGCGTACTCCGCGCGCCAGACCTCGACGCGGCGCATCGCCTCGTCGAACTCCGCCTCGATCCCGGGGAGGTCGGTGAGCAGGGGCCGCAGCTCCGCCTCGGCCTGCCGCTGGCGGGCCCGGCCCTCGTCGTAGGGGGTGCGGAACTCCGGGCGGACGGTGATGGCGAAGCCGCGCACCCCGGTCTCCTGGTCGACCACGGCGGTGGTGAGCTGCTCGGAGCTGATCACCAGCGGTCCGAGCCGGTCCAGCAGCCGCGCCCTGGTCGAGTCCAGGTCGTTGATGGCCACGGCGACCGCGGCGATGGCCGCGGCGAAGACGACCACGAGCAGCACCGAGGCCACCGTCGACCGGCGCCGCAGCGACCAGCGGGTCAGCCCGGACCGCCGGGGTCGGGACGGGTGCTCGCTCATCCGGGGTGTCCTAAGCCTCGCGCCGCGCGGGCGTACCCGCCTGATCGCGCGAAAGCCTACGGCCGGGCACCGGCCGGGCCCACGGCGGCGTCGGTGTGCCGCGGCCCCGCCGCCGGGGCGGGGCGCGGGGATGCCGCCGGGGGGCGGCTCGGCCGGGCGGCGCGGTGCCCGGGTGGTCGAGCCGCCGCCCGGTGGCGGCCGGACGGTCCGCGTGGGGGCATCACGCCGGGCACCGTCCGCATGGGAATGGTCTGGGTCGAGGTGGGGGATCCGTTGAGACGCTTACGGTACAACCTCGGGCGAGGACCGGTTCCGTTGCACCCCAACAAAACGCAACACCTCCGTTCCTACGGAAGAGTAACCCCGACTACGTTCACTCGAAAGAGTGAGAAACTCGACGGTAACCCCGTCTCGGCCCGATGTCGAGCGGATCACCGAACGCCGTTCGGCCGATAATCCGGTTCCCCGGGCTTTTGATCGTCCTGGGTGGACTGTGCTGATCACGGAGCAGGACAGGTGTCCTGCTGGGACGCCACCGCAGCGAAAAGCGTTCCCCGGCAGAGTAAACGGGTGTAACGGGTATCTCCGTCGACGAAGCGCCCGAGCCAGGAGATCACCAACCCGGCGGTCAGGTCGTCAGGGGCGTTCGAGAAGTCGTGGTCGCGGTCGGGCAGCAGCGCGTACGCCCGGGCGGGGGCGGTGAGCGAGGCGTAGAACCGCTCGGCGTGCTCGACCGGGGGCGCGATCGTGTCGTCCTCGGCGGCGAGCACGAGGGTCGGCACCCGCACGCCCGCGAAGTCCGCGGCCGGGTCCCACGGCGCCATCGGGATCGCCGCGCGCAGCCCGGGCCGGGCCAGGGCCGCCTCCAGCGCGGCGCCACCGCCCATCGAGTGCCCCAGCACCGCCGCGCGCGCCGGGTCGGCCCGGTCGCGCACCGGGCTGTCGGCCACCACCCAGTCGATGGCCGCGAGCAGTTCGGCGGCCCGGGCGTCCGGGAACTCGTCCGGGTCGAGGGTGTCGATCAGCAGGACGACGAACCCCCGGGAGGCCAGTCGCGGCCCCAGCCACGCCAGCGCCGCCGCACCCTCCCGGAACCCCGGGGCGACGGCCACCACCGGGTACGGGCCACCCGCGGTGTCGGCCGGGGCGAACAGCACGCCGCCGCCGAACCCGGTCACGTCCGCGCGCCGCACAGCGGCGGTGGTCACGGCGTGGGGACCGACGGCGGCCGTCACGCCCGCCAGGGTGGGCGCGGGTCCGAGTTCCGCGGCGGGCGGCGCGGGCGCGGCAGCGGTCAGCCCGACACCCAACCCGACGACGACCGCCACCGCGACCACCGCGTGACCCGCTCTCCGCACCGGAGCACTCCTCTCACCCGAACGGCCCAACCGCCGCCAGGGTAGGTGCGCAACCTGTGCGCGCGGCCTCAGTAGCCGTCGCCCCCGAAGAACATCTCTTCTATCTGGTCGGCGGTACCCGCGAGCAACGCCAACGGGTCGTCGAACTCGTGCACGTCGAGGTCGCGCAGCGGCAGCGAGTGCCGCAGCACCACGTGGTCACCCATGATCGCCGCACCGCAGGCGATCGACCCGTGGCCCACCTCCCGCAGCAGCGCGGCCAGGTCGACCGAGGCGGCCAGGCCGACCGGGCTGGCGATCTGCACCCACTCGTGCTTGTTGTCCAGGACCTCGCGCAGCAGCACCACGATCTGGCTGCGCTCGTCCTCCTCGTCGTACTTCTCGAACCGGAACTCGAGGCGGATCTCGTCCTCGCGCTCCTCGATGACCTCGTACTCCTCGCGGACGTACGCGGCGAGGTCGGCCCAAGTCGAATGCATGGCACCAGCGTACGGGAGACGATCACCCCTCGGGTGGAGCCGTTCGCGGGGTTGTGCGCCCCCCGGCGATCGTGTTAAGTCGATCGGGGCCGCCGACGACGGCACTGTCCACTTGGGAGGCTCGATGCCGAACAGGATCGCCCCGCCCGGTATGCCCGTCTCGCTGCAGTACCCGGACGTCGCGGTGGGCGCGATCCTGCTGGGCTCCGCCCGCCGCTACGGCGACCGGGTGGCCTTCGCCCACGGCGACGACGCGATCACCTTCGCCGAGCTGGGCGCCGCCGCCGCCCGGACCGCCAACGGCCTGCGCGCCAGGGGCATCTCCCCCGGCGACCGGGTCGCGCTGCGGATGCCCAACTGCCTGGCCTTCCCGGTCGCCTACTACGGCACCCTGCTCGCGGGCGCCGCGTTCGTCCCGGTCAACCCGCTGCTCCCGGAGGACGCCGCCCGCGCCCAGCTCGCCGACGCGGAGGTCGACCTCACCCTCACCGCCGCCGACGTCCCCCAGTTGGGCGAGGACATGCCCACCGCCCCGCCCCGGGTGGCCTGCGACGTCGACACCCACCTGGCCCACCTCGCCTACACCGGCGGCACCACGGGCGTGTCCAAGGGCGTCCGGCTCACCCACCGCAACGTGGTGGCCAACACCCTCCAGTACACCTGCTGGCACACCGGCTCCCTGCCCCGGCTCGACGACGAGGGCGGCCTGACCCTGGAGCAGGTGGGCGACCCGGAGGAGTGGCCGGTCCGCCTGGGCACCGGCGTGGCCATCAACCTCACCCCGTGGTTCCACGCCATGGGCATCGTCGCGGGCCTCAACGCCCCGGTGCTGACCGGCGCCACGCTCGTCCTGCACGACCGCCTCGACCCGGCCGCCTACCTCGCCGACGCCGAACGCCTCCGGGTCACCTCCATGGGCGGGGTCCCCGCCCTGTTCGCCGCCCTCCTCGCCCACCCCGACAGCGCCACCCGCGACCTGACCTCGGTCCGCACCGTCGCCTCCGGCGCGGCCCCGATGCCGGTGGAGATGATCGAGCGGCTGCGCACCCTGGTGCCGCACGCGCAGGTATCCGAGGGCTACGGGCTCACCGAGGTCACGATGGGCGCCACGGGTGCCCCGTCGCACCGGTCCGGGGTGCGCAAGGTCGGCTCGGTCGGGGTGCCGATGTTCGACACCGAGGTCCGCGTGGAACCGGTCGAGGGCGGCGCCCCCCTGCCCCCGGGCGAGCGCGGCGAGGTCTGCCTCCGGGGCCCGCAGGTCATGGAGGGCTACCACAACCACCCGGAAGCCACCGCCGAAGTCCTGGTCGACGGGTGGCTGCACACCGGGGACATCGGGGTGGTCGACGAGGACGGGTACCTGTTCATCGTCGACCGCAAGAAGGACATGCTGCTCTACAAGGGGTACAACGTCTACCCGCGCGAACTGGAAGAACTGCTGGCCGCCCACCCGGACGTCCTGGGCGCGGCGGTGGTGGGGCGCCCGGACGAGTTGGCCGGGGAACTGCCGGTGGCGTTCGTGGTCCCGCGCACGGGGTCGGTGACGGCGGAGGCCATCCAGGAGGCGATCAACGCGCAGGTGGTGCACTACAAGCGGCTGCGCGAGGTCCGACTGGTGGAGTCGATCCCGCACTCGGCGGCGGGCAAGATCCTCAAGCGCGAACTGCGGAACCGGTTCACGGACCCGGACGCCGCGGGCGGTGGCCGGGTGTAGCCACCGCCCGCGATGCCTGAACAGGAAGAACAAGAATACGCACATCCACGTATTGACAGATCCTTTTCCCGCACACTGCGGCGCAAATTCATCCACACATGTGACTTCGCTCATGAACCGATTTTCCCGACAGTCGGTTTGATAACGTCCGAGCGACACGGCCGCACAGTCGACAATTTCCATTGACGACCGTCGCCAGTCAATTCATTCGCCGATGACAGGAGTCGTCTTCGATGCGAGGAAAAGCATTCGTCGCGATGGTGGCCGCCGGAGTGGCCGCGGCCGTCGCGTTTCCCACCCCGGCCTTCGCGCTCGGCGACAGCGCCGATCTCATGCCCAGCGTCGACTACCTCAAGCGGAACAACTGCGACGGCGTGCTGTACCCCGTCGCGGACAACGGCGTCCGCCGTTACACCGCGAACGCGGGCACACCGCAGCGCGTCGGCCAGAAGAGCTCGGCCACCCTCACCGCCACGGACACGACCGCTCAGACCGAGCAGGTGCAGACCCAGCAGGGCCTTTCCGTCCAGGGAAAGGTGAGCCTCGGCAAAATCCCGTTGAGCAGCGGGGAAGCCGGAGCAGACGCCTCTGTCACCTACAGCACCGCCACAACGCACACCGACGGGACCACGGTCACCTACAGCACCGCCAATTCGATCAAGGTCACGTCCCTCGGGCCCGCTTTGACCGTGACGCCGACCTATTTCAAGGTGTCCGCCACCGGTTCGTACTACCGCTGCCAGGTGCAGGGCAGCACGCGCACCGCCACCCGTGAAGGGCTCGAAGGCGACTTCGAGATGGACGTGGTCGAGGCTGAGGGTTGGCGGATCGCCTGCTCTCCCGCGAGCCCGTGCAAGGTGAACGAGCAGTACACGTGGTGAAGGGGACAGTTTTGACGATGAGGACAGCGACGGCGAAGGCGACGATGACAGCCAGGTCTCGACCCCCGTTCGCCCTGGCCGCGGCCGTCGTGGCGACACTGGCCATGGCCGCTCCCGCGCAGGCCGAGGAACCGCCGAGGACCTGCTCCGGAGCCGGGAACGGCGAATGCGTCCAAGCTCCCACGGAATGCGGCGTGTACCCGCATCCCGACCAGGACGGAATCGACGCATACCTCGCGGGAACGACCAAGAACGGGCGGATCGAGATCGGCTGTCCCAACAACAAATCGTACAAGAATTTCAAGGTGACGTTCATCAGCCGGGTGTACGAATTCGGAAACTTCCACGGAAACGCGGACGTCATCAACGGCACGGTGGTCGCCGCCGACGGAAAGAACCACACCTTCCCCGTCTACATCACGCAGAACCAGCCCGGCCAGGGCATCCAGTGGACCACACAGGTCGATCTGAAGGTCCTCCCGATCTACAACTGAGCCCCACCGCCGACCAGCGGCGCGCACAGGGCAGACGGCCCCTGTGCGCGCCGTCACATTCATCCGGCAGGGAAAAGGCGGAGCCATGGCGACATTGCCACATGATCATTCACCGCGCTCGACCACTGATGATCGACATTCCACTGCGGAAGCGTTCCCTACGTAATTCTGTCGATGCGCTGTCGCCGCGCGTGACCCAGTGTGTGGTCATGCCGAACGACGCCATGCCGAACGACAGGGCCGGCCAGGACCATCTCGAATTGACCAGTTTCGTGGGTCGGGAACGCGAACTGGCGGAAATCGATCTTCTTCTCGCCGAGTGCCGGTTGGTGACTTTGGTCGGTCCTGGCGGGGTGGGCAAGACCAGGCTGGCCAGGCGGGCGGGCCTGGGCGGGCAGGACGGCCCCGGGTGCGCGCCGGTCTTCGTGGAGTTGGCCGGGCTGACCGACGGCGCCCTGCTGCCCGAGGCCGTGGCGAGACGGCTCCGGCTGGCTCGACCCGCCCTGGACCTGGTGCTCGACGCGCTGCACGAACGGGACGCGCTGCTGGTGCTGGACAACTGCGAGCACCTGGTCGACGCCTGCGCGGAGTTCGCCGACGCCGTGCTGCGCTCCTGCCCGGGCGCGCGCGTGCTGGCGACCAGCCGAGAGCCGCTGGGCGTCTACGGGGAGCACGTGCTCGCGGTCGGGCCCCTGCCCGCGCCGCCGCCCGACGCGCTGTCGGCCGCCGACCTGGACGACTGCGACGCGGTGCGGCTGTTCCTCGACCGGGCCTCAGCCGTGCTCCCGTCGATGCGGATCGGCGAGGACGGCTTGGTCGCCGTGGGTCGGCTGTGCCGACGGCTGGAAGGTCTGCCGCTGGCCATCGAGCTGGCCGCGGCGCGGTTGCGGGTGCTGTCCCCGCGGCAGATCGATGAATGCCTCGCCAACAGCTTCGACGTGCTGACCGGTGGTGGCCGGACCGTGCCGGAACGGCACCGGACCCTGCGCGCCGCCTTCGACTGGAGCCACGGCCTGTGCACGGAGGCCGAGCACGCGGTGTGGGCGCGGCTCTCGGTGTTCCGCGGCTCCTTCTGCCTCGATGCCGCGGTCGGGGTGTGCGCGGGCGAGGGAGTGGCGGCGGACACCGTGCTGGACGTGGTCGACAGCCTGCTGGGCAAGTCCGTGCTCACCCGGGCGGACGAGGACAGCGGGGAAAGCGCCGTGGCGCGCTACCGGATGCTGGAGCCGCTGCGCCAGTACGGCCAGGAACGGCTCACGGCGAGCGGTGACCGCGCCAGGGTCGCGCGGCTGCGCCTCGACCGGATCGATCGGCTCACCGCCCAGGCCGACGCGGACTGGCCAGGCCCGCGGCAGCGGGACTGGATCGCCCTGCTCGGCCGGGAGGACACGGACCTGCGGGCGGCGCTGGAGTCCGCGCTCGCCGAGCCAGGGGAGTCGGCCGTGGCGCTGCGCATCGCGGCGCGGCTGCCCGAGTACTGGAGGCTGCGCGGCCTGAGCAACCAGGCGCGGCGGTGGCTGGAGCGGGCGCTGGCCGCCACCGCGCCGGACTGCCCCGGCCGGGTGTACGCGCTGGGCACCGCCGCGCTGCACGCCCTGTGGCAGGCCGACCTCGACGGTGCCCAGGCGCTGCTGGACCAGGCAGGCAACCCGGCGGTCGACGACGGCGACGACCTGCTGCTCGCGCATGTCATCTCCGCGCGGAGCCTGCACGCGCTGCTGCGGGGCGACCCCCGGGCGGCCGCGCTGGCCGCGACGGCGGCGCGGATCTTCGGCGCGCGGGGCCTGCGCCGCGGGCAGGTGTACCCGCTGCTCCTGCACGGGGTCGCCACCGCGCTGGCGGGTGACCTGAGCACCGGCCGCGCGGCGATCCACCAGGTGACCATGCTGTGCGAGTCCGGCTGCGAGGGCTACCGCCCGGTCGCCCTGTTCGGGCTGGCCACGCTGGAACTGCTGTCCGGCGACACCGACCGGGCGGCCGAGGCAGCCGGGGACGGCCTGGTCCACGCCGAGGCGATCGACAGCCCGTTCGACCGGGCGTACTTCCTCGAAGTCCTCGCCTGGGTCGCCTCCAGCCAGTACGACCACCGCAGGGCGGCCCGGCTGTTCGGCGCCGCGGCGGGCGCCTGGGCCAGGCTGGGCGTGGCCGCGGAGCGCGCGGTCCCCCGGCAGCACCGCGAGCACGTGGACCGGACCAGGGCAGCCTTGGGCGCGGAGCCGTTCACCGCCGCGTTCGGCGAGGGGCGGGCGATGACCGTGGAACAGGCCAGGGACTGCGCCCTCGCCCCACACGTCGGGAACGTCGGGATCCTGCCGGAACCGAGGTCCGAGTTGACCAAGCGCGAACTCGAGATCACCGGCCTGATCGCCCAGGGGCTCACGAACCGCGACATCGCCGCCGCCCTGTTCATCTCGCCGCGCACGGCCACGACGCACGTGCAGAACATCCTCGGCAAGCTGGGGATGGCCAACCGGGCCCAGATCGCTGTCTGGACGACCACCCAGCGGGAAACATGAGCCGGTCGCATCCCAAACACCGGGTTGACGCGCGGTGAACGCATTTCACGCGGCGAAGGAAACGGTCCGACCTTCAGGGATCGCACAACGCTCCGATCCCGGTCGAGGTCCTGCCCGTCGTGACCGGTGCGCTCGCGAAACCGGGCGGGGTGTCGTCCCCTGTGGACTCCGAGCGACACCCCGCCTGCCACGCGACCCGCCGCACGGCCTCCGGTCAGCCGCCCGCCTTCGCGTTCCGCTCGAAGCGAGACCAGATGTCGGCGGCGCAGTACCCGCAGTTCGCGCCCGCGAACTGCGCGGCCGCCCGCTGGTCGCCGAGCAGCCGGGCCCGGAACCACGCGGTGACCGGACCGCGGAAGCCGCCGCCGTCGCCGGTGGCGGTCAGGTGCGTCGCGGCCGCCAGCTCGCCGTAGACGGCCGCGACCTGGTCGGCCCGCTGGTAGCGCGGGTAGACCAGCGTCTCCGCCGGGACGACGTTGTCGTCCTGGCCCGCGAGGAAGAACGCGGGGCCGTGCAGCTTCGCGACGTCGCCGAGGGGGCCTGGCTCGATGGGCACCACGGTGTCCACCCGCGGATCGGCGCCCGCCGCGATGGCCCCACCGCCGCCCTGCGAGTGCCCCGTCGCGCCGACCCTGGTCAGGTTGACCTTGCCCGCGTAGACGTCGCCGGGGGTGCTGTTCCGGGTCGCCAGGTAGTCCAGGCCCGCCAGCATCTCCCGGCCGCTTCCCGCATTGGCGGTTTTCGCCGCGGCGACGACGAACCCGTGCGAGGCGAGGTGGCGCAGCAGTCCGTCGTAGGTGTTCGGCCCCACCCCGGTGCCGTTGCCCCAGACGATCACCGGGTACGTGCCGCAGGCCCCCAGACTCGCCGGGCGGTAGATGGTGGTGTCCGGCGCGCCTGTCTCGACGGTGACCGCGAATGGGCCCCGCGCGGCCCAGCCCGTCGATACCGACGAGCAGTCGGTCGCCGCGGCGGCCGTTGACGTGGGCACGAGGGCGGCCATGATCGCGACCACACCGAGCAGCGTGAACCTTTTCTTCATCCTGGGTGACTCCTCTGTAGACAACCGCGCTGTGCGCTTGCCCCGAGTATCGACAGATCCACGAAGAACTGGACATACGTCTATTTGCGTATCCGGCCGCCAATACCCTCGGCGTGGGCAATTGTTCAGCTTCTCGTCACGGCGTGGACACCATTACCGCGACCGATTTCACGACGGGTAATCGCCACTACCCGGAGGGTGGCGCGACGAAGACCGCCCACCGTGTCCAAGATCCATTTTAGTTGGACCGACACCCATTGCCGCACAAGCGAAAACCAGGCAGATATTCCAAGCCGAAAATCACCCTGCGCTGTCCACAGTGGTTCACCCGTCGTTCATCCCTGTCGCTCGTTCCATGCTCCCACCCGCCCGTGGCGCGGTGACTCAGTCATCGGGGGTGGTTGAGGCGGCGCGCGGTTCCGCCCTTGCGAGGCGGGGTGGCGGTCACTTCGGCAGTGCGGGCTCGATCAACTCGGCGGCCGCCGGCACCCTCGGGCACAGCCGCGAACCGTCGTTGCTGCCCGCCCCCGTCGCCTGCACGTCCACCCGCGACGTCGCGGTCACCTCGATCGACACCGCACACACACTGCCACCCGCCCGAAGTGATTGAACGCCACGTCGAGAATTGATCTTGACTTCCTTCTTCTCACCGACGGCGACAACCTCATCAACACCGAGCTTCAGGAAAACAGCGATCCCGAAGTTGTAGCGGTCCGCAATCTCACCATCGCCAACCTGCCACTGACACAAACTGGAAGACGACGAATCCCGGGACTCAGGCGTTGTGGTAAGCCCCAACGTCGTCTTCATCGATGGGGTCGGCAACTCACACGGGTCCACAGAACTCAACGAACCGTCACCACTCGGCGATGAACTGGTCGTTCTGGGCGACGTGGTCGGCTCGTCAGACCCCTCAGTCGGGGTCACGTCCTGATCGGCGACAGCACGACCCGGAGTCTGCGTCGAACACGCGACCACGGTCAACGGGAGCAATGCGGCGAACGCCGCACACAGGACAGCACGCTTCACCGGCACTTCACCCTTCACGCGAGCTTGTCCGCGTTGCTGCTCCCCGACTTCGGCTCCTGCTCCGAGTAGCCCAGTTCACCTCATGTGCTGTCGATCCAGTCGGTCATCTTGCGGATCGCCTTGCGCAGGGCGTCGCCGCCGTGTTCGTTGACGGCGAATTGGCCCGCTGCGGCGGCGCCCGCGAAGGTGTCCACCGACTTGCCGATGGCTTCGAGCGCGATGGAGTCGCCCTCATCGATGTACACCAGCACCCCCCGAGGCGACGACCCATGGACTCATGGGTCACCGCACAGGGCACGAGGGTGAGCTGTATCAGACTGTGAAAAGTTGACCTGTCACGCGCAAGGGTTCACCTTGCGTGCTCTACCGGGAGATACGGCCCGCCTTGACGGAGGCAACCAGCGCGGCGGCGTCGCCGCGCAGCAGCACCGCGTCGGCGCCCCGCTTGCTGTCCCGCAGGTACGCCAGGGTGTGGGCGACCTCCACGCAGTCCTGGGTACCGGAGTGCCGGGACTTCTTGAACCGCAAGGGTTCACCGCGCATGGTCACTTCCCCACAATCCGCTGCTCGATGATCTTCTCAAGCCTATCCTGCGTTGCCCGCACCGACAAGGCAAGGCCATCGAGCTTCTGCCGGGCAGCCGTGTAGGGCTCGCTTTCCTTGTCGAAGAGGAAGGTCGACGAACCCAGGTGCTCCACCACCGCCACCGGTCCGGATCGGTCGAAGTTCAGGAGGTACCACCCGCCGATGGCGAACGAGGTGGGCGATTCGACCAATCGCACGTCCACCCCCTGGCGGTTCGCCATGACGACCAGGTGCCGGAGTTGGGCGACGAAGTCCTTGGCCGGACACAACTGGTTGCGCAGGGCCGCTGTCCCGATGAAGGCGGTGTAGTCGACCTCGTGCCAGTTCAGCAGCTCCTGCCGTTGCCGTCTGGCCCGCAGGCGCGGGTGGACGTCGTGCTCGGGAACGCCCAAGTCCCGCATGACCGCCTCCGCGTAGGCCGGGGTCTGCAACATGCTCGGGATGACACCGGGGCTCCAATGCGTCATGCGAATGGCCTCGTACTCGTATGACGCCAGAGCGCCGAGGTCACTCGGCACGCCTGCGGGTGGGCGGTCCCACCAGCCCAGCGTGGCCGGTTCCTTGGCGCGGGCGACCAGTTCGTCCCGCCGTTCCAGTGGCAGCTTGTAGACCACGGCCAGGCCCATGACGGCCTCCGGCGAGATGTGCCGCTGCCCGCGCTCCAGGCGGCTCAGCGTGGAGACGTTCCACTGAATGGCCCTGGACACCTGCGCCAGGCTCAGTTCGTTCCACTCCCGGATCGCGCGCAGCTCGGCTCCCAGGGCACGATCGCGCGGCGTTGCAGGCCGGTGTTTGCCACCCATTCCACTCCCCCAATCAGCAATTCTTCGTTCGACTTTCTGTCACTGCGGTCAAGACCATACGCTCGGTACCCGCAGGCGGGCAAAAACGTTTCTCCCCAAGCGCAACCGATGCAGTGGTCAACATCAGAAACAGGTGACAACATGCGGATAGGCCCCGATCCGGGAATCCACCCGGTGAAACAGAATTCAGCTTCTGACACTCCGATGACCGCACCCCTTCACCGGGCACCGCGATCCGACAGCGACACCATCCGGGCGAAGACGCTGCGCGGGCTCATCCTGGCGCGCAGGCTCGACACCGCCCGGCGCCGACGCGGGTACACCACCCGGAAGCTGGCCGGGGAGATGTCGATGAGCGCGGCGATGGTCAACCGGGTGATGACCGGGCGCCGGGTGCCGACCGCGCTGGAGATCGGTGGGCTGTGCGCGCTCCTGGACATCCGCCCCGACCACCGCCAGGTCCTTTACCGCCTCGCCGCGACCGCCGACCGCACCGACTGGATCATCCGCCACGGCCACGACGGGCCGGACCCGGTGCGCGACCTCGAAGCCCTGGCCACCACCATCACCACCTACGAACCGGACCTGCTCCCGGCTGCGCTGCGCACCCCCGCCTACCACCACGCCACGCGGCAGCCCCGGGAACTCGAACGCCCGGAACCGGACACCCGGCGCAAGTCCGTGTACCTCGTGCCCGCGCGGGTCCTCGACGACCACGACCTGCCGGGCGAGGTGCGGCAGGCGCAGTTGCGGCACCTGCTCGCCGAGCCGCAGCGGGTGCGGGTCCTGCCGCGCTCCGCACCGCGCCAATCCGCGTTCCGGGTGCTGGAGATCGACAACTTCCCGCCGGTTGTCCACATCGAACACCACACGACCAGCATCGTCCTGGAGCGCGCGGATTCCACCACGGCCACGGCGGCGTTGCTGGCCGAGCTGCGCGCACTCGCCCGGCCAGAACGGGACACGACCACGATCCTGCGCGACCTGCTGCCTCTCAGCGGGGGCGCGTGACGGCACGCCGCCGGTGCGGGGTGCGAACAGCGGCGCCAGGCCGTGTCTTGGTTAAAGCCCGGGATTTTGTCGCTGGTGCCCGGGCGGGTGGATCTGCTCGGGCGGGGCCCCTACGCCGATCATGCGCCCAGTGTGACCGAGTGGGGCGAAAAGATGCCCCACAGCCCAAGCAGGCTTGCACATGATCGCTACCCCCACCCAAGCACATCCACCCACCCAGGCATTGGCGTAGCCGGGCCTGCGGCTGCGAAGGTGGTCGGCCGGTGCGCACGGTGGGGTTCGGAGTGGCTGGTCGTTGCTGCGCCGGTGGGGCGGCAGGCGGCTGGTGGGTCAGGGCACGAGCAGGGTCGCCGGGCCTGGGACGAGGAAGCCGGAATCCAGTGGGGCGCAACGGACTCCGCCTCGGCCGCGCATGGCCTTGAAGGCGCCGGGGGCAAGTTGCGTGTCCATCCACCGGCACGGGTGCGCGGGGCGGTGGGCCTGGAAGCGGATGGGACCGGCGCCGGTGTCGAGGCTGAACACCGCACCCTCCCGCGCGCGGGTGGCCGCCAGGTCGTCGACCGGGAAGCCGCGCAGGATGATGTTGCGGCGGGTCTTCTCCACCGGCAGGTGGGGCAGGCCGAGTTCGGCCGCCACCTCGTCCAGGGCGTCCGCCGAGAACACCGTCACCGATGCTTGGCGGTGGGCTTCGCGGTTGTGGTAGCGGTCGCCCGCCAAGCCGAGGTGCGCGTGCACCTCGGCCCGGGGGACCGACAGCGGGGCCGGGTCCGGGCGCGGCGGCTCGGTGGGGCGGCCCTCGTAGGCGTGGACGGGGGAGACCAGCAGGGCCTCCACCCGCACCGTCAGTCGCCGAGCCAGCCGTGGCCCTCGGCGAGCTTGATCATGGCGCGGCGGACCGCGACGAGCTGGTCGCCGGTGAGGGAACCGACCGAGCCCAGCAGGGCCTCGGTGACCTCGGTGGAGAACTCGCTCGCCGGGATGAAGTCGCACAGGACCTCGTCGCCGTCGGCGGCCGTGGAGATCCGGGGGGTGCTCGGGGCGGCGTCGGGGCGGCGGACCAGGCTGACGCCGAACGCCTTCGGGCCGCGCGGGCTGTCCTCCACCTCGAACTCGACCACCGAACCCGCGTTGATCAGGTGTTTGTCGAATTCCAGGTCGTTCACGTGCAGGAAGATGTCGTCCCCGCCCGCGTCGTTGGCCACGAACCCGTACCCGCGAACCTGGTCGAACTTCACCACTGTGCCTGTCGCCACTTCACCCACCGCATCACGTCAACCGGCGCGGACCCCTGGAACCGGGACCACCGCGCGCCACCCATGAACGAACAAGTGGGCTCATTGTGCCACCAACCTGGTACGGCGCCACGCGACGGCCAGGAAAGCCACCAGCCCGACGAGCGGCAGCGTGCTCAGCGACCAGCTCAGCGCCATCGGCGGGCCGGGCTGGTCGAGCACGTTCAGGGAGGTCAGCGCACCCTCCCCGGGCCCCTGCGGGCCATCGATGCGGAACCGGAGGGTCCAGGTGCCCGGCGAGTCCAGGGACTTGATGTCCAGGCCCCAGACCTCCAGCTTGCGCGGGTGCCGGGCCAACGGCCGCTGCCGGGCCTCCTTGCCCTGGTCGGGGGCGGTCATCGACAGGGTGCCGGACTTGTCGGCGATGCCTCCGACCGGCGCGAAGGTCCAGTCCAGCGACTGCATGGCGCGCACCGGCCAGGCGCTGAACCCGACGTCGAGGGCGTACGGGCCGACCTGGACGCGTTCGGTGTGCACGACGTTGACCGGCTCGTAGGCCTGCGCGAGCGGCGCGGTGGCCAGCACGAGCCCGAGCACGGCGGTGAGGACGGTGAGGATCCGGCGCACGATCAGGCCTTCCCGGGGTTGACGAGGCGCAGCATCCGGCCGAAGCGCCAGCCGACGAACCCGGCAAGCAGCCCCAGCACCGCACCCGCGACGACGGTGGGCGCCAGGTCGCCGACCGGCGGCACCGCGTAGCCGTAGACCCAGGCGTTCTGCACGCCCTGGAACCCGGCGACCAGCCCACCGGCGAGGGCACCGGCCACCGCGGGCAGCCAGCGGTTGCCCCGCCGGGCGGCCACGGCGAACACCTCGACCAGCGCGGCCACCAGGACCAGGCCCATCGGCATCAGCGCGGGCATGACCGGCACGCCCCGGATGTAGTCGCGGATCGGCAGGCCCACCGCGTCGGCGTAGACGTGCGTGACCCACGGGGAGAACCACCAGCCCACGGCCTGGATGATCCCCAGCGCGACGGCCAGCGCGACGGCCAGGCCCGGCTTGCGGGCGAACCCGACCGCGGTGACCACGAGCACGACCATCAGCCAGGACAGCGCGGCGCTGACCGCGTCGACCGGCCCGTCGACGTTGCTGAAGCCCAGCACCACGATGGTGCTGAACGCGGCGAGGATGCCCAGCGAGGTGACGGTGCCGACCCGGCCCCAGGTCTGCCGGTACGCCGCGGCGAACACCATCACGGTGCCCACCAGGGTGGCCATCACCGACAGCAGCAGCCCGATGTGCGGCGGCGAGTCGATCACCGCGTCGAAGCCGTAGAGCCCGTGCCACCACTGGTCCCACAGCCCGTAGAGCAGGAACGACGCGGCGCCGCAGCCCGCGACCAGGTAGCCGATGGGGGCGGAGAACACCCGCAGGACCGCGATCGGCCTGCCGCCGACGACCGGGTCCGGGTCGCGGCCCGCGCGCTGACCGGCGGTGGCGGCGAGCACGGCGCCGAGGCTGGCCAGGCCCGCCACCGCGCTGCCCGCGTACAGGAACAGGTGCGGCAGGGTGAAGAACGTGTCCGGGCCGACGTCGGTGTGCCACTGCACGTCCCAGGTCAGCCCGACCAGGGTCAGCAGCGACCCGGTGAGCAGCGCCAGTGCCGTGGGCAGCCCCCGGCTCGCCGTCGCCGTCCCGGTCGCGGTGCGCGGTTCCGCGCGCTCCCGGGTGATGCCCGGGGCGATCCCCGCTGTCATGTCCCCTGCTGTCATGCCTGTGCACCCCTCATCCGACTGCGGGTCATCCGACTGCCGATCACTCAACTGCGGACCGCGATGGGGAACACCGCGGCTTCCTGCTTGCCGCCCGAGCGGACCGTCACGGTGATCTCCCAGGTGCCCGCCATCGTCAGCCGGGCGCCGGTGGCCCGGTAGCGGCCGGGCACCCCCTCGGCGGTGGCCGCCACGGCGGGTTCGGCGTGCCCCATCTCGGGCATCACCGGTTCGACGGTCACCTCGTCGGCGGACACGGGTGTGCCCGCGGTGTCGGCGACCTCGATGTTCAGCGCGCTCTCCCCCACGGTGGTCGGGCCGTCGAACCGCACGCGCAGCGCGTAGCTGTCGGTGCCGCCGCTCAACTCGACCGGTTCGTCCCCGGAGCCCAGCCGCCACAGCAGGACCGCGCCCGCGAGCACGGCCACCACGACGAGGGCGAAGACGGTCTTCCCGGTGCGGGTCACGGCGCACCGCCCGGGTCGGCGGGGACGTCGAACACGGCCGGGGCGGTGATCACCCGGTAGCCGCGCTCGGCCTGGAACCACAGCCGGTACCGGCCGGGCTGGGGGAAGGTGAAGGTGAAGTCCACCTCCGGGTCGTAGGCGGCGACGGTCTCGTCCGGTTCCCCGCCGACCGCGCCGGGCGTCGGCGGCACCATGGCGTGGGCGTGCGCCCACACCGGCGCGGCCACCGCGGCGGCGCCGACCGGCGCGTCCGGCGGCAGCGGCCCCACGACGATCAGGTGCCCGCGCATCCCCAGCCACGGCTGGAGGTCGGAAGGCCCGCCGAAGTCCGCCGCCACCGTCACCGCCCGCCCGGCGACCAGCGGCCCCGAGGAGACGTCCACGGTCGCGCCGTCGGCCTGCCGCGGCCCGACACCCGGGACCACAGTGGACACCGCAGGATCGCCCGCGACGTCGAGCGTCGCCCGCACCTCCTGGACCCCGGCCCCCGCGCGGGAAAGCTCGGCGGAGAGCCCGAACCGGCCGCCCTCGCCCGGGGTGAAGGTCGCCGCGTAGTGCCCCGGCCGCACCCGCACCGGGTGCACGTGGGTCAGCACACCGGACGGGCTCACCAGCACCAGGTGCACGAACGCGGCGTGCTGCACGCGCAGGTCGTCCACCGGCCGCCCGGTCGACGCGTCGGTCAGGTCCACCGCCAGCGCCACCGGCACCCCGGCCCGCGCGTCGACCGCCCGCACGGCCATGTTGACCGGTGGCCGACTCCCGTCCAACGGCGGCGCGGCGACGGGGATCGACGCGGACAGCAGCGCCGCCGTCACCGCGACGGTGACCGCCACGACCAATCCCGCCACCGCCAGCACGGTCCCGCGCCCGACCCCCGTCCGCAGCGCGAAACCCAGCGCCAGCAACAGGAAGAGCCCCGCGGCGACGAACCCGCCGTAGGTGAACCGCTCCCACGCGGGCGTCACCCGCTCGGGCACGGTGAACGGGATGCGCGCGGTGTTCGCCCCGTCGTCGAGCTCCAACTCCCACGGCCCGAACCGGTCGACCGACAGGGTGGCGGAGGTGGCCCCCGGCCCGCCGACGCGCACGGTGGTCTCACCGGTCACCCGCCCACCCGCGGGCACCACCCGCAGCCGCAACTCCCCCGCGGCGGTCCCCACGTGCCCCACGACGTCCACCGACACCGGCGCGGGAGCCCCGTCGACCCGCCGCACCACCACGGTCAACTCCCGATCCCCCAACGTCTGCGCGACGTGCAGGTCGCCCCCGACCGGCCCCCCGTCGGCCCACGCGGCAGGCGCCGCCCCACCCAGGAGCAGCACCAACGCCGCGACCACCCATCCCCGCACACCGGGCACGCTACCGACCGGCACCGACAGTTTCGTCCCGTCACCAGGGGATTTCCCACTCCCCCGTTCGGGGGACAACCCCTGAGGGCACCGGTGGGGAATCGGCGGACCGGCTCAGGGCCTGCGGACCAGACCGTGCCGGTGGGCGTAGACGACGGCGTGCACGCGGTCGCGCAGGCCCAGCTTGGACAGCACGCGGGAGACGTGGGTCTTGACCGTCTCCTCGCCGATGTGGAGTTCGGCGGCGATCTCGGCGTTGCTCAGGGCGTCGGCGACCAGCAGCAGCACCTCCTGCTCGCGGACGGTGAGGCGGTCGGGGGCGGCGAGGCCGGGGGCGGGGGCGAGGCTGGCGGTGAAGCGGGCGACCAGCCTGCGGGTGACCGAGGGGTCGATGAGTGCGTCGCCGCGGGCGGCCACGCGGACGGCGGAGGCCAACTCCTCCGGGGGCAGGCTCTTGAGCAGGAAGCCGCTGGCCCCGAGGCTGAGGGCGCGGTAGATGTACTCGTCGAGGTCGTAGGTGGTGAGGACGAGGACCCGGGTGCGGTTGCCGGGGGCGGCGAGGATGGCCTCTGCGGCGGACAGGCCGTCCAGCCGGGGCATCCGCACGTCGAGGACGACCACGTCGGGGCGGAGGCGGGCCACCTCGCGGACGGCGGCGGCACCGTCGCCGACCTCGCCGACGCACTCCAGGTCGGCCTGGGTGTCGAGGACGGCGCGCATCCCCGAGCGGAACATGGCGTGGTCGTCGGCGAGCAGGACGCGGACGGTCACCTGGCCTCCAGGGGGACGGTGACCCGCACGACCCACCGGTCGCCGTCGGGGCCGCAGGTGACCGAGGCGCCGAACAGGGCGGCGCGCTGGCGGATGCCGGGCAGGCCGCGGTGGACCAGGACGTCGTCGACGGGCTCGGCGTCGGGGGTTCGGTGTGCGCGGGCGGGTGGAGCGGCGGTGCGACCCGGGTGAGCGGGGTCCACGGCGACGCGGCCTGCCCGGGTGGAGTCGGCGGTGCCCGCACGGGTGTCTGCGCCGCGAGCGGCATTCGCGGCGCTGCCCACGTCGACGGGGCTCGCCGCAACACCACGGCCCCCGTGGGCGGACGCGGCGTCCGGGTGATCCGGGTGGGCGGGGTCTGCGGCGGCGCGGCCTGTTCGAGCCGCGCGGCCCGTGCGGGTGGGTGCGGGGGCGGTGCGGCGGCCGGGGGGTGCGGCGTCGGGGGGCAGGTCGTTGGCGATGGTGAGCACCACTTCGGTGTCGGTGCGGGTGAGGGTGACCTCGGCGCCTTCGCCGCCGCCGTGGCGCAGGGCGTTGGTCAGCGCCTCCTGGGCCACGCGGTACAGGGCCACGTCGACCGAGGGCGGCAGGTCGACGGCGACCCCGGCGGTGGTGAGGCGGGTGGGCAGGCCCGCCGCCCTGGTCACCCGGACCAGGTCGTCGAGGTCGTCGAGGCCGGGTTGGCGGGTGGCGGCGTCGCCGTGGTGCAGGAGGTCGAGCATGCGGCGGAGGTCGGCCATGGCGGAGCGGCTGGCGGTCTCCACCGCCGACAGCGACCGGCCGACCGGGTCGGGTGGGCCGCCGAGGGCGAGGCGGGCCGCGCCCGCGTGCACGCCGATGGCGCTGACGTGGTGGGAGATGACGTCGTGCAGGTCGCGGGCGATGGCGGTGCGCTCCTCGGCGACCGCGCGGCGGACGGCGGCGCGCTCCTCGATGCGGCGGCTGGTCTCGCGCTGCTCGACCTCGGCCTGGTGGCCGCGCCGGGCGGTGGTGTTGCGACCGACCAGCCAGGGCAGGACGACCGTGGTCAGCGCGTGCAGCCCCACCAGGCGCCAGTCGCCGCCCACCTCCGACGGGGGGAAGCCGACGCGGCCGACGAGCGTGCCCACCAGCAGGACCGCCAGCACGACGACCGCCTCGCGGGTGCCCAGCCAGGCGCCCGCCCGGTACCCGGCGACGAGCAGGCCGGTCTCGTTGGCGCCCTGGTACCAGCCCAGCCCGGCCAGCATCGCGGGCCCCGCGACCTGCAACGCGGAGTGCGCGGCGGCCACCACCCCGGAGAACCGGGCCGGGGTCGCCAGCGCCAGGTCGGCGAGCACGGTCAGCCCCAGGGCGAGCAGTCCCCACCCGCTGCGTCCGGCGGCCGGACACAGCAGCAGGATGGTGGACGCGTCGGCGACAGCGCACAGGGCGGCGACAACCAGCGACTCCCGGCGCAGCGCGGCTGCTGTGTCCCACACCCGTCCAGCTTCGCACTTCCGCCCCGCGCGGTGGTCCGGTGTCGGGGATCCGACCGGTCCGCGCCCCTCAGAACAGTTCCTCGCCCCACACGACCTCACCCGCGACGGCGGTGGCGCGGACGGCGATCTCCGCCGGGGGCACGTGGTGCGGGTCGGCGGTGAGGACCACCAGGTCCGCCAGCGAGCCGGGGGTGAGCGCGCCCAGGTCGTCCTCCCAGTGGCAGGACCAGGCGGCCTCGGTGGTGTAGGCGTGCACGGCGGTGGCCGGGGTGACCGCCTCGGCCGGGCCGACCACCGTGCCCAGCGCGGAGGTGCGGTCGAGCAGGAACTGCATGGCGCGCAGCGGGGCGCCGACGGTGACCGGGCGGTCGGAGCTGCCGACCAGCCGCACCCCCTCGTCGATGAAGGACTGTCCTCTGTAGAGCCAGGGGGCGCGGTCGGGGCCCATGATCCGGGCGTAGTCGTCGCCGAAGGACCAGAGGAAGGCGGGTTGCACGACCGGGGTGACGCCCAGGGTGGCGAAGCGGGGGAGCTGGTCGGGGCGGACCAGGCCCGCGTGCTCGACCCGGTGCCGGGCGGTGGGGCGCGGGTGGGCGGTCTGCGCGGCCTCGATCGCGTCCAGGGCGACGTCGACGGCGCGGTCGCCGATGGCGTGCACGGCGAGCTGCCAGCCCGCGCGGTGCCCGTCGACGATGACCCCGCGCAGTTCGTCGGCCGGGGCGTACAGCTCCCCCGCGCCCGCCTCGCCCACGTACGGTTCGGTGAGCGCGGCGGTGCGGGCCATCATGCCGCCGTCGGTGAAGACCTTGAGGGCGCCCAGCGACAACCGCTCGCCGCCGAAGCCGGTGCGCAGTCCCAGGTCCATCGCCCTCGGGGTGTCGTCGGTGCCGTGCGCGGCGACCGGGCGCAGCAGCGACCCGGCGACCATCAGCCGCACCCGCAGCGGCAGCCTGCCCTGCTCCTCGGCGCGCTGGTAGGCGTCCAGCTCGACCGGGCTGTGCCGGATGAGGCCGCCGCCGATGCCCGCCTCGGCCACCGCCGTGATCCCCTCGGCCAGGCACTGGGTGCCCGCCCGCTCGATGGCGGCGACCAGCTCGCTCAGCGCGTAGGGCTGGCGCAGCTCGCGCACCAGGCCCGCGCCCGCCTCCACCAGCAGCCCGTCGCGGTGCGCGGTCCCGGCGGGCAGCAGGGCCAGCACCGAGGAGTCCACCACGCAGGCGTGCCCGGAGTCGTGCACGAGGTTGATCCGCCGACCGGCGGCCACGGTGTCCAGTTCGGCGGCGGTGACGTGGCGGCCGAGCCCGCGCTGGTCGTAGCCGACGACGTCGACCCACTCCCCCGCCGGGCGGGCCGCGGCGGCGGCGCCGACGGTGGCGAGCAGTTCGGCGACCGAGGTCGCGGCGGCCACCGAGGCGGCCCCGGCGGCGAGCCCGGTCCAGGCCAGGTGCACGTGCGGGTCGACGAAGGCGGGCAGCACCACGGCGCCGCGCAGGTCGACCACCCGGCGCGCGGGCAGGCGGGTGACCTGCTCGTCGAGGCCCACCACGCGACCGCGCCACACGCCCAGCGCCGAGGCGCGCGGTCGGGCCGGGTCCAGGGTGGTGAACCGGCCGCCCACCAAGAGGAGATCGAGCATGCCACCAGCCTAGGGCGGCGGATTCGCGCCCGGAATGGGCAGTCCGGTGGGCGCACCCGCGCAATTCGCCGGTGAATGCGGCGCGGGAAAGCCCGGCACGGACGGCCGGTGATCGGCGGAACACAGATCGCGACCCGGCACACCGCCATCCGACCGCCAGAGCGCGCCGAACGGGCGGCGGGAACGGGTGGCACCAACCGGCGGTATCGGGGGTGACACCGACCGCCGGTATCAACAGGTGACGTCGAACGGGCAGCGCGATTGCCCGGACTCCGCCCGTTTCACCCGGGTGCGCCGGGGGCGCCGGGGCTCGCCCCACCGGTCCGCCGATACCGGCGGCCGACAACCCGGTGGTCTTGCGCCCCGGCCCACCCCGACCCATTCCGGCCGCCGGACGCGGCCGGGCACGGCTACACCGCCGACAGCCGCCGCTTGCCCGCGTGGGCCTCCTCGAACGCCTCCACGACCGCGGACGGGATGCGCCCGCGCTCGGAGATCTCGTGGCCGTTCTGCCTGGCCCAGTCGCGGATGGCCTTGGTCTGCTCCTTGCTGCGGACCTCGCCGACGGCCTTGGCGGGCGCCCCGCCGCGGCGGACCCGGCCGCCGGTGCGGCGGGCGGCGTTGACGAACTCGGCCATCTCCTCGCGGAGGCGGGCGGCGTTGGCCTCGTTCAGGTCGATTTCGTAATGCACACCGTCGAGGCTGAACTCGATCGGGCGAATGTCATCGCCCGGGGAACCGTCCAGATCATCGAACAGTTGCACGATCGTCTTCTGAGCCATGGCACACCTTTTTTGCGGAAACGGGCAGATCCTATCCATTATTGGATCACATCCGAGCCCGCGACGCCATGCACCACCCCGATCAGCGTATCGCCGATCGCGGGAATGTCGACCTCGTCACCATTGGTGAGACGCCCGGGAATGCCGGGGCAATTCACGACTCCGGTGCGCTCATCCCGGTGGGCAGCAGGTTGAGCAACCCGCCCGCGGCCCAGATCTCGCGCACGAACTCCCCCGGTGGGACCAGCTCGACCACGGTGCCGTCCGCGCAGGTCAGCGTGGCCGCCACCGGGTCGAGGACCACCCGGGTGCCCGCCTCGACCAGCTCCAGGTCGGCGGGCCGGGCGAAGGTCAGGCAGGGCAGCCCGTTGTTGGTCGCGTTCCGGAAGAAGATCCGCGCGAAGTCGACCGCCACGACCGCGCCGACCTCGTTGAGCTTGATCGCGCGGATGGAGGTCTCCCGGCTGGAACCGCAGCCGAAGTTGCGCCCCGCGACGAACACGTCACCGGGGCGCAGGTCGCGGGCGATGGTCGGGTCGTAGCCGTGGAACAGGCCGCGGCGGACCTTGTCCGGGTCCAGGCTGTAGAAGGCGGGCGGGTGGATGACGTCGGTGTTCACGTCGTCGCCGAAGCGCCACACCCTGCCCTCCACCGGCCCGGTCACGCCGTCGGTTCCGCTGGTCACTGCGCCTCCCGGTAGAGGTCGGGGGTGATCGCCCCGCGCAGGGCCGCGCGGGCCACGGTGCGCGGGGACGCGAGGTAGGTGCGGCTGTCCCAGTGGCCCATCCGGCCCCGGAAGTTGCGGTTGGAACTGGACACGCACACGTCGGCGGCGCCGAGCACGCCCTTGTCGATCCCGCCGCAGGCCCCGCAGCTCGAGTGGTTGAACTGCGCGCCCGCCTCGGTCAGCACCTCCACGTACCCGGCGCGCAGGGCCTGCTTGAACACCTCCACCGAGGCGGGGATGACCACGAACCGGACGTTGGGGTGGACCTGCTTGCCCGCCACCTCCTCGGCCGCGTCGCGGATGTCGGCGAGCCGCCCGCTGGCGCAGGAGCCGAGGAACGCCGAGGTGATCTCGGTGGGCTCCAGCTCGGCGACCGGCACCACGTTGCCCGGCGACCACGGCTTGGCCACCCGGGCGGTGAGGTCGGTCAGGTCCAGCTCGATCACCCGCTCGTACCCCGCGTCGGCGTCCGGGCGGACCGGGGTGCCCAGGAGCGGCTCGCTGGCGGCCAGGCCGTCGCGGTCGCGGCAGTAGGTCTCGGTGACCTCGTCGGCGGCGAACACGCCGAACTTGGCGCCGATCTCCACCGCCATGTTGGAGATGGCGAACCGGTCGTCCTGCGGCAGCCGGGTGCTGGTCTCGTCGTGGAACTCCAGGCTGCGGTACTGCGCGCCGCCCTCGCCGAGCACCCGTAGCAATTCCAGGACGATGTCGCGGCCACCGGACTGCGGCGGCAGCGCGCCGGTGAAGCGGACGGCGATGGTGGGCGGCAGCCGCAGCCAGGTGGTGCCGGTGGCGAGGGTGAACAGGATGTCGGTGGCGCCCATGCCGGTGGCGCAGGTGTTGACCGCGCCCGCCATGATCGTGTGGCTGTCGGCGCCGACGATCAGCCCGCCCGGCTGGCAGAGCCGGTGCTCGACCAGCAACTGGTGGCAGATCCCCTTGTCCAGCATCAGGTTCGGCATGTCCAGCCCGCGCGCCCAGCCGAGGAACCTGTTGGAGATGTCGGCGCGCTCTGCGGTGGCGGGCGGGGCGAAGTGGTCGTTGGTCAGCAATACCTTTGACTTGTCCCAGATGGACAGTCCGCGCCGCTCGAAGTCGTCGATCAGCAGGGCGGTGGTGGCGTCGTGGCCGAGCACGGCGTCCACCGACACCCGGCGGAACAGCGCCGACCGGTCCTCGTCGAGGCTGTGGGCGTCGATGACGATGTCGGAAATGGTCCTGCCGCTCACGACTGCGCTCCCGCGATCCGGTGGTACTCGGCGACCACGACGTCCGGTGACACACCGGCCAGCGCGGTGGCGACGAACCGCTCCTTGGCCGCGTGGGCGGCGTCGTGCCCCGACTTGTCCCAGCCGTCCACAGTGGACTTGACGGTGTCCAGCAGGCGGCGGGCGGTGTCGTCGTCGACGTCGGTGGCGGTGCCGGTGCGGCGCAGCACCTCGCGCACCAGCGAGGTGCCGGAGTGCTTGCCCAGCACGTACCCGCGCTCGGCGCCGACCCAGGACGGCGGCAGCACCTCGTAGCTGCGCACGTCCTTGAGCATGCTGTCCACGTGCAGCCCGGACTCGTGCCGGTAGACGTTGCCGCCGGTCACCGGCTTCGTCGCGGCCATGTGGATGCCGCTGATCCGCTCGACGAGGCGGGACAGGCGCGGCAGGGCGGTGGCGTCCACCCCGTGCGCGACGCCGTGCAGGTGGGTCAGCGAGGCCAGGCACTCGGCCAGGTCGGCGTTGCCCGCGCGCTCGCCGATGCCGTTGACCGTGCAGGTGATCGCGCGGGCGCCGCCCTCCACCGCGGCCAGGGTGTTGGCGGTGGCCAGGCCGTAGTCGTTGTGGGTGTGCGCGCAGATGTCGATGGCCGGGTCGAGCCGCTCGGCCAGGGTGCGCACCAGCGCGCGCATCGACCCCGGGTGCGCGCAGCCCACCGAGTCGGCCAGGATCAGCCGCGACACCTCCCCGGGCAGGCACACCTCGTCGACCAGCCGGGCCATGTGCTCGGGGGAGGCGCGGGTGGCGTCCTCGAAGACGATGTTGAGGCCCATGCCGTTGCCGAGCACCTCGTCCACCCCGGCGCGCATGATCCGCGCCGCCTGGTCGCGGGTGATGCCCAGCGTCTCGCGCAGCCGCAGGTCGCTGGTGGGCATGAACAGGAAGACCTCGTCGGCCTGGGCCTTGCGGGCGGCGGCGATGTCCTGCTGCACCGGGCGGGCGGTGGCGCCCACCGCCGCGGCGATGCCCGCCTGCCGCATCCCCTGCAGCGCCTCGACGTCGGCGCCGGAGGACGCCGGGAAGCCCGCGTCGAGCACCAGCACCCCCGCCTCGGAGAGCATGGTGGCCAGCTCGACCTTCTCGGCGACGGTGAACCAGACGCCCGGGGTCTGCTCGCCGTCGCGCAGCGTGCAGTCGATGACGTCCACCGCGGCGGGCATCAGGGGAACGGGGTCCGCCGGTCCCGGGTGAGCGGCGGTGTCCTGGGGTGGGTGGGCGAGGTCGTCGGTGTCCACGTGGAACGAACCCTTCTCGATGGGAACCGGTTCTGCTCGGTCACGGACCCCCCAGGGAACCGGCCGCCGCGCGGTGCCACCCCAGGACGCGGCGCTCGACGGCCAGCAACGCGGTGTTGAGGGCGTAGCCGAACACGCCCAGCACCACCAGCACCGCCCACAGGGCGGCGAAGTCGAACTTGTTCTGCGCGTCGCGCAACTGCGCGCCGAGCCCGCCGTTGGGGGCGAACAGCTCGGCGACCACCACCAGCACCAGCGCCTGCGACAGGCTGACCCGCAGCCCGGCGAACACCTTGGGCAGCGCGGCGGGCAGGACCACCCCGAACAGCCGGACCGACCACGGCACCCGGTACACCAGCGCGGTCTCCACCTGCACCGGGTCCACCGAGCGCACCCCGTCCACGGTGGCCAGCAGGACCGCCCACACCGCGCCGAACACGACCACGGTCAGCACCATCTGCGTGCCCAGCGTGGTCAGCAGCACGAACACCGGCACCAGCGCGGGCAGCGGCAGCGACCGGAAGAACGCGAACACCGGCCCCGCGGCGACGCTCGCCGACCGCGACAGCCCCAGCAGCGTGCCGAGCGCGACGCCGAGCAGCGACGCCAGCGCCCACCCGCCGACGACCCGGCCCAGGCTGGCCAGCGGCCCGTCGACCACGGCCCCGGTGGGGAACGCCCCGGTGAACCACAGGCGCCGCGCGGAGTCCAGGATCTCCGCCGGGGCGGGGAAGAACGGGTGGTACGCCGCGGCGGCGACCCACTGCCACACCCCGACCACGGCGGCGAAGAACCCCCAGCGCAGCGCGAACGCCGCCACCCCCGCCGCGCGCCGGGCGCACGGCGACCGCACCGCCGCGGCCGTGCTCATCTCGCGGCCACCTCGGGGCTGCGCCACCCGAACCAGCGGACCTGCGCCCGCTCCAGGCCCTCGTTGATCAGGTACCCGAGCACCCCGGCGACCACCACCGCGGCCAGCACCCGGTCCATCCTGGTGGCCCCGCTGGAGGCCAGGAGGATGAACTCACCGATGCCGCCGCTGGTGCCGGTGAGCATCTCCACGCCGACGAGCACCGACAGCGCGATCGCGGCGGACAACCGCACCCCGGTCAGCACGAACGGCGCCACGCTGGGCAGCGCGACCCGCAGCGCCACCCGCGACCGGTTGAGCCCGAACGCCCTGGCCGTGTCCACGAGCAGCGGTTCCACCTCGTCGTAGGCGTACATGGTGGTGAACAGGACCGGCCAGACGGCGGCGAAGGCGGTCAGGCCGATCTTGGTCTCCGGTCCGCCGCCGACGACCACCACCGCCAGCGGCACCATCGCCACGGTGGGGATGGGCCGGAGGAACTCGACCACCGCCCGGCTCGCCGCGCGGGCCAGCGGGCGGGCGGCGAGCAGCAGGCCGAGCGGGACGGCGACCACCGTGGCGATCAGCAGCCCGATCGCCCAGGACAGCACGGTCGCGACGACGCCGAGCAGGAACTCCGGGTCCCCCAGCAGGTGCACGACCTGCGGGAACACCTGGCTGGGCGGGGGGAGGTACCCGTCCAGGAACAGCCCGGAGCGGCCCGCGGCCTCCCACACCAGGAGGACGCAGGCCGCTCCGCAGACCCGCAGCAGGGCGTCGCGCACGCGCTCAGCCCGCGGGGGTGGCCAGCACCATCGGCTTGATGTCGAACGGCTCCGCGATCAGGCCGAACTCCTTGAGCAGGTCCGGGACCCGCTGCAACCGGGTGACGTCGGTGGTGATCGGGTAGTCCGGCAGGTGCAGCACCGGGCCGATCTCCGGCTTGACGTTCGCGTTCTGGATCAGCGCCTGGCGCACGGCGTCGTCACCGGAGCGGGTGGCCGCCTCGCGGTGGGCCTTCTCCACCCCGCGCTGGAAGGCGGCGACGGTCTTGGGGTACTGCTGGGTGGTCTTCTCCAGCGCGGCGTAGCCGTTGAGCGCGATGCCCTCCAGCCGCCCGGTCATGGGCTGGAACACCGTCCACACCCCGAGCTGCGCCTGGGCGATGGACAGGAACGGCTCGACCAGGAACGCCGCGTCGATCTCGCCGCTGCCCAGCTTGGGCAGCATGTCCGGGAACTTCATCTGCTGCCACTGGATGCCCGCGGTCTCGGCCTTGGCCGCCTTCATGCCCGCCAGCACGGCCAGGTCGGCCATGCTGCCGGTGGAGGTCACCGCGATCTTCTTGCCCTGCAGGTCGGCCGGGCTGCGCAGCGGGGAGTTCTTGGCCACCACCACCGCGGTGGTGTCCGGCTTGGCCGCCGAGGCGTCCGCGACGACCTTGATGTTCGTGGCGCCGCGGCCCTTCTGCTGCGCCTGCACCAGCAGCGGGTAGCTGGCGAAGGCGAAGTCCACGTCGCCGCCGAGCAGGCTGGTGATCACGTCACCGCCGCCGCCTTTGGTCACGAACTCGACCTCGATGCCCTGCTCGGTGAAGTAGCCCTGGGTCTTGGCCACCCACAGCGGCGCCATGTCGGTCGACGGGATGATCGCGACCCGGACCGTGGCCTTCTCGACCGGACCGGCCGACGACCCGGCCTCGGCGTCGTCGTCGGAGCCGCCGAGCAGCCCGCAACCGGACGCCACCAGGGCCACCGCGGTCACCGCGGCACCCGCTCGCAGCGTCCGGAACAGCCCGCGGGACCGGGCACCGTGCCCGGGGGAGCCGCCGCTTTGCACCACCGTTTGCTCCTCACATGGGAAGACTCATCGACTCGCCGAAACGTGGGTGCGTTCTCCACGCGGCCCAGGGGACTTTAGTCCGCTGTCAAGGCCGGTCGATCACGCTGCGGCATCGATACGCCGTCGAACCGTGGATCGCGGGTGCATCCAGTAACGGCGGTCATCGTGAGAATACCGCCCATTCATGTCCACTCGACACAATCTGAGCTGCGGATATGCCGCTCACGCAGGGGGAACGCCCAGGTGGTGAATCAGTTGCGAAGCGTCACCGTACATCCGAAAGTGAACAACAGGTTCCTTTCCGGTCAGCACTGCGCCATTCGGGCCAATGATGGTTCGTCAAATCAAGGCGTGACAGTATCTAGCGGTGGAGAGCGCCCGAATCGGCGGCTTGCTTATTCAGCGCAATCCGGGTAACTGAACGCTGACAACGGTGGAGGGGACTCCACCGGCCTGTCGGACGAACGCGCAGCAGAGGCCACCAGCGGAGAG
Source organism: Actinokineospora sp. PR83 (assembly GCF_021056305.1). NCBI lineage: Bacteria > Bacillati > Actinomycetota > Actinomycetes > Pseudonocardiales > Pseudonocardiaceae > Actinokineospora > Actinokineospora sp. PR83. The sequence goes on along the minus strand of NZ_JAJCXD010000123.1, from coordinate 98,580 downwards.
TGCGGACTATGTGGACGAGGTGTCCGGAGACGACACTGCCCGGGGGTTGCGACCGGTGAGCGCCGAGGACGAGACCCGGTCCGCCCAGGAGCGCCCCGACGGCGGGCGGGCGGGCGATCCCGCCGCCGAGCACGAGCGCGCCATCCTCGCCCCCAAGCCCCGCAGGCCCCGGCCCCGGCGCGACCCCGCCGCGGCGACCGGCGCTTGGCGGCCGCGCAACTGGCGGCTGCGCACCAAGATGACCGTGGTGCTGCTGGTGCCCGCGCTGACCGCGGCCGTCTTCGGCTGGCTGCGGGTGCAGACCGAGCTGGACAACGCCGACGGCTACCAGCGCATCGTCGACCAGGTCGACGTCTCCCAGCAGGTCACCGCCACCGTGCACGCGTTGCAGCACGAGCGCGCGCTGGTCGTCACCCGGGTCGCGGCGGGCGACAAGGAGATGGCGGGCAACGCCCGGATCCGCGAGCAGTTCACCCGTACGGACGAAGCGGTGTTCGCGCTGCGCGAGTCGCTCGGGGGCCTGCGGCTGCCCGACGCCGAGAAGCGCGACCGCTACCAGCTCGCCTTCGACCAGCTCCGCCAGCTCGACGCGCTGCGCCAGCTCGCCCAGGGCGCGGTGTACCCGGACCTGGCCGTGCTGAGCAGCTACAACACCATCATCGACCCGCTGGTGCAGCTCGGCAGGGAGATCTCGACGTCCGGCTCCGACAGCGGGCCGTCCCGGGTGAGCACCGCCGTGCAGACCCTGGGGCAGGCCAAGGAGCGCGGCGCGCAGCTCGACGCGCTGCTGCTGGTCGCCGCCGTGCACAACACCTTCGGCGCGGGCATCGTGCAGAACCGGGCCCGCTCGGTGGACGCGGGCTTCGACGCCGCCATCGCCGACTTCGTCGCGGTCGCCACCCCGGACGAGCGGCAGACCTACAACGACGGCTACAGCGGCCCGGAGGTCGACCGCCGCCGGGCGATCGCGCAGACCGCGCTGTCCAGCGCCGACCCGGTGGCCCCGCTCGACACCGACGTGGTGATGCTGTCGGACACCTCGGTCGCGGCCAACGACAAGCTGCGCGCGGTCGAGACGAACCTGATCGCCCGGCTGCGCGCGCAGGCCGAGTCCGCCGCCGACAGCGCCATCGCCGCGGCCACCCGCGACGCGGCCATCGTGGTCGCGCTGCTGGTGCTGGCGCTCGGGCTGATGTTCTACATCGCCTGGTCGATCCTGACCCCGATCCGCACGCTGCGCCGCGAGGCCCTCGACGTGGCCAGGGTGCGGCTGCCGGAGACGGTCAAGCGCATCCTCGACGACCCGGACCCGGTCGCCGCGTCCCGCAACGCCGTCGCCCCGGTCGCGGTGTCCGGCGGCGAGGAGATCGGGCAACTGGCCCGCTCGTTCGACGCGGTGCACGAGCAGGCGGTGCGGATGGCCACCGAGCAGGCCGTGCTGCGCGACAACGTCAACGCGATCTTCGTCAACCTGTCCCGGCGCAGCCAGGCGCTGATCGAGCGCCAGCTCGCCGAGCTCGACCAGCTCGAGCAGAACGAGCAGGACCCCGACCAGCTCGGCCGGTTCTTCGTCCTGGACCACTTGGCCGCCCGGATGCGGCGCAACAGCGAGAACCTGCTGATCCTCTCCGGCAGTGGCCTGGCCAAGCGGATGGCCCGCCCGGTGCCGGTCGGCGAGGTCGTCGAGTCGGCGCTGTCGGAGGTCGAGCACTACACCAGGGTGCGGGTCAAGCAGGTCCCCGACCTGCTGGTGCAGGGCCGGGTCGTCAAGGACCTGGTGCACCTCATCGCGGAGCTGCTGGACAACGCCGCCACCTTCTCCGCCCCCGACACCCAGGTCCTGGTCAGCTCGGCCAGGGTGCGCAGCGGCGAGGTCGCCATCCAGATCTCCGACGAGGGCATGGGCATGAGCGACGAGGAGCTGGAGGAGGCCAACGAGCGCCTGGCCGACCCGCCGGACTTCGACGTGTCGCTGTCGCGCCGCATGGGCCTCTACGTCGTCGCCCGCCTGGCCCAGCGCCACGCCATCCGCGTGCGCCTGCACGGCGGCGTCGACGCGGGCACCACCGCGGTCATCACCCTGCCCGCGGACCTGATGGCCACACCCGGTCGCCGCGGCGGCCCGGCCACCAACCCCGGCGCCACCGGCGGCCTGCCCACCGTGGTCGACCCCCTGTCGCCCACCCACGCCCCGGGCGGCTTCGCGGGCACCCTGCTGCCTGCCCGCGCCAACCCCGACGCCCCCTGGTTCAAGCCCAAGCCCCAGGAGTCCCCGGAACCCGACGCGGCCGAGGAGGACTGGCGCGCGGTCCGGTCCAAACTGGACAACGTCCCGGACAGCGGCCAGGGCCCCGGCGCCCTCCCCCGCCGCTCCCCCGCCGCCCCCGGCGACCGCACCGCCGCCACCCGGGGCCGCCCCCGCCGCACCCTCCCCGACACCCCGTCGACCGGCGGCACCCGGGGTGAACAGCCGCCGAACGGGCCGCGCCGCCCGCAGCCGGACTCCCCGCAGTCGGACTCCCCGGTGACGGGCACCCCGATGCCCCGCGCCGACCGCACCGCACCGCACCCGGACGGCACCGGCCCCCGGACCGATCGGGCGAGCGCCCCCGGCGCCCCCCGGGGCAACGACAGCGGCTCCCGACGCGGCGTCCGCGCCCTGCCCGACGGCGCGGACCCCACCGAGATCAGGCCACCACGCCCGGAGCGCGACGGCCCTGGCGGCACCGGTCCCCGCCGCACCGGCGCGGGAACACGCGCGAGCACCCACGCCGCCGACAGCAACGGCGCCCGAAGCCCGGGCGGCGCGGAAAGCCGCACGGGAGCACCCACGAGCGCCCGCGGCGGTGCGGGCAGCTCCGAGAACACCGCCCCGGACGCAGGCACCCGCGACGGTCGAGGCGGTGTGACCAGCATCAGCGGCCACGCCACCGGGACCACCGACCCGGGCAATCCCGGCACCGGCTCCCGAAACGGCAGCGGCGAGGGCCAGAGAGGCAGCACGGGATCGCACAGCAGGCCAGGCGCTGGCGGCTCCGGGCCGCGCGGCACCACTGAGCGCACCGGGACCCCACCACACGGCCTCCCCGCCCAGCGCCCCGCCCCGAACCGCGCGCCGGGCGGCACGGACACCCACCGCATCCCCGCCACCGACCGCCCCGGCACCGCCGGGTCCGACCCGCGCCCCGCCGCACCCCCGCACGGCCTGCCCACCCAGCGCCCGACCCCGGGCACCGCGCCCGTGGGCGGCAACGGCAAGCCGAACGGCTCCGGGAACGGCGGCGCACCCGAGATCCCCGCCGAGAGCAGGCGCGGTCGCCGTGCGGGCTCCGACAGCGCCGACCCGACCGGCAACAGACCCGGCGCCGGGAACGGCCCGGGTACCGGGAACGGCTTCCGGGGCGACAGCCTCAGCGGTGACCTCGGCAACGGTGCGATGGGCACCCACCCGAACCGCCCCGGTGCCGCGAACGGCGTCCACGGCACCGCCGGGAACGGCGGTGGCTCCGACCAGGCACCTGGCGGCAGCAGCGGACCCGGCCGCGCACTCGGCAACCGCGGCGGGTCCAACCACACACCTGGCAACCGCACCGAATCCGGCCACACACCCGGCAATGGTGTCGAGTTCGACCGCGCACCCGGCGACGGCGGCGAGTTCGACCGCGCACCCGGCGGCGGGTTCGGCCACGCCCCCGGCGGCGATCCCGGTGGGTCCGCCGAGGACGGCCGGTACGGCGTCGACGAGCCGGGCGGTTTCGGGGCGCCCGCGCAGCGCACCCCCGAGGAGACCCGGGCCCGGCTGGCCGGTCTGCAGCGGGGCCTGCGCCGGGCGCGCGGAGCCGACGTGGACGAGGGGCGCGACGATCGGGGCGAGCGGTGACCCGGCCGGGCCGGTCGCGGCGGGGCGAGGCGGCGGTGGCGCGGGCCGGGGGCAGGCACGACGACCTCGGGTGGTTCCTGGCCGAGTTCGTGACCAGGGTGCCCGACGCGGCGCACGCGCTGGTGGTGTCCTCCGACGGGCTGGTGCTGGCGTCGTCGGAGACGCTGCCGCGGGTCAACGCGCAGCAGTTGGCCGCGATCGTGTCCGGGTTGGCCGGGTTGACCGAGGCGGCGGCGAAGTGCCTGGACGCCGGGCGGGTGGTGCAGACCAGTGTGGACATGACGCTGGGGTACCTGTTCCTGATGTCCATGGGCGAGGGGTCGCACGTGGCGGTGCTGGCGGCGGCCGACTGCGAACTGGGCCTGCTGGCCTACGAGATGAGCACGCTGGTCGAGCGGGTCGGCGCCCGGTTGACCCCGGAGTTGCGCGCGTCGCTGGCCGCCGCCGCGCGGGAGTAGCGCCGCACACCTGTCCCATGCCGAGAGAGTGATCCCTTCGATGTTGCCCGTGCACGTGTTCACCGAAACTGAGCGGAACTCGCTTTACTCCGTCCTGGGGTCCGTCCGCGCCCACCCGTACACCGACCGGCCCGCGTTCGCGGCCGAGGTGGCCGGGCTGGTGGAGCGCGGGGAGGTGCCGCCGGTGCTGCTGGGCGTCGCCGAGCGGGTGCGGGCCGAACGCGCGGCCGGGGTGCACGCGCACGCGCTGCGCAACTGCCCGCTGGACCCGGAGATCCCGCTGCTGGACCAGGACGACCCGCTGACCGACAAGTACGCGCGGAAGAAGACCTTCATCGGCGAGGCGTTCCTGGAGCTGTTCGGGCAGTTGACCGCCACGCCGCTGCTGTCGTACGCGACCCGGTTCAACGGTGACTTCTACGTCGACGTCATCGCCATCACCCGCTACCGGGGCAAGCAGACCGGCTACAGCGACGGCGAGCTGGCGTTCCACAACGACCGCGCCGCGCACCCGGTGCGCGCCGACCACATCACCCTCCTGGGGATGCGCTGCCCCGACAGCGAGGTCACCTACACCGGTTTCGTCAGCGGCGACGCCCTGCGCGCCTACGTCGGGGAGCACGGGGAAACGTTGCGGCAGGAGCACTTCGTCACCCCGTTCGACGTGGTGTCGCGGGACAACAACGAGGCGTTGACCGTCTCGGAGAAGCACGCGATCTTCTCCGGTGAGCGCACCGTGCGCTACGTGGACACGCACACGACCGTCGCGCCGGACGCGCCGCCGGAGGCCAAGGACGCGCTGATCGCCCTCAAGGACGCTTTGGTGCGCGCGGACAAGAGCAGGCACCGCATCCTCACCGGCGACCTGTTCACCTTCGCCAACCAGGACGGCCTGCACAGCCGCGAGCACCTGGAGATCACCGACCCGGAGCTGGCCGCGACCCGGTGGCTGCTCAAGACCTACGCCTTCCGCGACGAGGCAGCCGCCGCCGCGCACGCCGACCGCTGGGTCGACGGTGTGGTCGGGCGCGTCGGGGACTGATGATGCACAACGAGCAGGGCGCGCGGCGCGCGCAGACCGTGGCCGTGGTGGGCAGCGGCCCCCGCGGGCTGATCACCGTGGAGCGGATGGCGGCCCGGCTGGCCGAGGAGCAGACCGATCGGCTGGTCGACATCCACCTGATCGACGCGGTGGAGGTGGGCGCGGGCCGGGTCTACCGGACGGATCAGCCCGAGTGGTACCTGATGAACACCGTGGCGGGCATGGTGTCGGCGTTCTCCGGGGTGCCGGACGAGGGCCCGGTGCGGGCGGGCGCGGGGCCGTCGCTGTACGAGTGGTGGGCCGGGGTGGACCCGGAGAACGCCAGCCCGGACGGGTACGCCTCGCGCGCGGACTACGGCCGCTACACCCGGTTCCTGCTGGACGCGGTGGAGGAGAACCTGCCGCGCGGCGTGCGGTTGCTGCGGGTGCGCGCCGTGGTGGAGGACATCGGCCCGGACGGCGACGGCTACCTGCTGCGGCTGTCCGACGGCGAGGACCTGCGCGCCGACCAGGTGGTGCTGACCACCGGGCACACGGTGCCGGAGCTGACCGGCCGGGAGAAGGCGCTGGCCGACTTCGCCGCCGACCGGGCGGGCCCGCGCTACCTGCGCGGTGACTCCGCCGCGGACATGCCGCTGGCCGAGGTCGCCCCGGGCACGCCGGTCGGGGTGATCGGGCTGGGGCTGTCGTTCTACGACGTGCTGGCCGCGTTCACCCTGGGGCGGGGCGGGCGGTTCGTGCCGGACGGCGACCGGTTGCGCTACCTGCCCTCGGGCCGCGAACCGGTGGTGGTGGCCGGGTCGCGCAGCGGGATGCCGCTGCCCGCGCGCGGGCGCAACCAGAAGCCGCCGCGGTTCGCCTACCGGCCGACGCTGTTCACCCAGGACAACATCCGCGCCCGGGTGCCCTCGGGGCCGCTGGACTTCCGCCGCGACGTGCTGCCCTGGCTGCTGGCCGAGGTGGACCTGGTCCACTGCGCGACCCGGCTGCGGCTGCGCGACGGGGAGGAGGCCGGGGTCGCCTTCACCCACGCCGTGGCCCGCGCCGTCGAGGGCTTGGTCGACCCGGCGGTGCCGCCGGACGTGACCGCGATGGCGGCGGTGCACGGGGTGCTGGTGGACAAGGCCGACCTGGACGCGCTGGCCCGCCCGTTCGCCGGTCGCACCTTCGCCGACCGGGCCGAGTTCGACGCGGCGCTGACCGAGGCGGTCGCTGCGGACCTGGCCGAGGCCGAGCTGGGCAACGTGGACTCCCCGCACAAGGCGGCGATGGACGTGCTGCGCGACTGCCGGGGCATGATCATGCGGCTGGCGGACTTCTCCGGCCTGACCCCGCGCTCGCACCGCGAGGACCTGATCGACTGGTACGGCCCGCGCAGCGCGTTCCTGGCCGCCGGGCCGCCGCCGGTGCGGCTGCGGCAGGTGCTGGCGCTGCTGGAGGCGGGGGTGCTGCGGGTGATCGGCCCGGAGGCCCGGTTCGACCCGGACCCGGCGGCGGGCCGGTTCGCGGTGTCCTCACCGGTGGTCGGCGGCGCGGCGGTGCACGTCGACGTGGTGGTCGACGCCCGCATCCCCTCCCCCGACCTGGACCGGGACCTGAGCCCGCTGACCCGGCGGCTGCGCGAGCGCGGCATCTGGACCGCCTACGCCAACGGGGACTTCCGCACCGGGGGCGTGGCGGTGACGACGAGCCCGTACCACCCGGTGGACCGCGACGGCCGCGCGCACACCGGGCTGCACGTGGTCGGCATCCCCACCGAGCACACCCGGTGGTTCATGCAGGTGGGCAGCAACCGCCCCGGCCTGTGGGGGGACCTGGTGCACGACGCCGACGCGATCGCCGCGCACGTGCTCAAGGGCGGGACCTGACCGTGCCCCGCTCAGCGCGCGGCGGCCGGGGACAGCGCGTCGTCGACCGTGGTGACCTCGGCGGTGCGGGCGATGATGCGCAGCGCCCACTCGTGCACGTCCGGGTCGCCGGTGGCGGTGGCGTCGGCCAGGACCCGCACGCGGTAGTCGCGGTCGTGGGCCTCGCGGGCGGCCGAGAGCACGACCAGCTCGGTGGCGACCCCGGTCAGCAGCACGGTGTCGACGCCGAGACCGCGCAGCAGCAGGTCGAGGTGGGTGCCGTGGAACGGGCTCACCCGGCGCTTGACCACGACCGGCTCACCGGGGAGCGGCGCGACCCGGTCGTGCACGGTGGTGCCCCAGGTGCCCAGCGTGGGCTTGTCGTCGTCGGTGCGGGCGCGGAACAGCGGCGAGGCGACGGGCCAGTCGGCGTAGCCGGGTTCGAAGCCGATCACGACGTAGACCACCGGGACACCCGCCGCCCTGGCGCGCTCGACGGCGGTGGCGGCGCGGTCGAGCACGCCGCGCTCGGCGATGGCGCGGTGGTAGCCCTCCCCGGCCTTCTTGCCGTCGGGGTGGACAAGGTCGTTCATCAGGTCGAGCACCAGCAACGCGGAACCGGTCACCACGGCGTCCTCCTCGCTCACAGTCGCGACCGGATGCTCGCACACGGGGACGACAAAGGACACGGTCCGGAGTGGATCGTGGATGACCATGCGGGGAACCGCGCGGGGAGGGCACAGTGAGCACACCGGCGGACGACGACTTCGGCCACCTGGTCCACCGCACACCGGCGCGCGTGGTGCGCGCGGAGCGCACCGAGGACGTGGTGGCGGCCGTCATCCGGGCCCGGGAGGACGGGCTGCGGCTGGCCGCGCGCGGCGCGGGGCACTCGGTCTACGGTCGGTCCCAAGTGGACGGCGGGGTGGTCGTGGACGTGTCCGGGCTGCGGCGGGTCGACGCGCCCCGGGACGGGCGGATCACGGTCGCGGCGGGGACCACCTGGCGCGCGGTCGTCGAGGAGACCCTGCCGCGCGGCCTGCTGCCCCCGGTGCTGCCCGACTACCTGGACCTGACCGTGGGCGGCACGGTCGTCGTCGGCGGGGTCGGCGGGACCACCCACGCCCTCGGGGTCACCAGCGACCACGTCCTGGGGTTGGAGGTGGTGACCGGCGCGGGCGAGGTGCGCACCTGCTCGCCCACCGAGTCCCCGGAGCTGTTCGACGCGGTGCGCGGCGGCCTCGGCCAGGTCGGGGTGATCACCGAGGTGACGCTCGCGCTCACCGACGCCCCCACGCACGCCCGCCGCCACGCGATCACCTGCCCGGACCTGCCCACCATGCTCGCCGACGCACGGGTGCTGCTGGCCGACGGCCGGTGGGACCACCTGCAGGGCGCGATCCTGCCGACCCCCGACGGCTGGAAGTACACGCTGGAGGGCGCGGAGCTGTTCTCCGGCGAAGCCGACGACGTCCTGGACGGCATCGGGGGCACCGTGGAGACCTGCACCGTCACCCACGCCGAACTGCTCTCGCGCCTGGAACCGCTGGAAACGGCGTTGCGCGGGCTGGGCGCGTGGGGGAACCCGCACCCGTGGCTGACCACGTTCCTCGGCGACGACGCCGCCGACGACGCGGTCCCCCGGCTGCTGGACCGGACCGACCCGGCCGACCTCGGGCGGTTCGGCCGGGTCGCGCTGTCGCCGATCCGCGCGGGCGCCATCACGACCCCGCTGGTGCGCACCCCGGGCGGCGGGGACCTGTTCGCGCTCAACCTGCTGCGCTTCCCGGCGGGCGACGCGGGGACCGCGCGGCGGCTGGTCGCGGACAACCGCGCGGTCTACGAGCTGGTCCGCGCGGCGGGCGGCGTGCTCTACCCGGTCAGCGCCCTGCCGATGAGCGCGGCCGACTGGGCGGCGCACTTCGGCGAGCGCTTCCCCGCCCTCGCCGGAGCACGCGCCGAGCACGACCCGGACGGCCTGATGACCCCGGGCTACGAGGTCTTCTGACCGCTGCTGTTCTGACCGCTACACAGCCGCCTTGTCACCGGCTCCCAGCGCGCGGCCGGACGGCGCGTCGACCGCCTGCGCCGGGACCACGACGGCCACGGTGGCCGGGGTGACCGGTTCCGGGGCGACGACCAGGTCCAGCACCGCCAGCGCCCCGGCCAGCGCGGCGTCGAGCCCGGCCGGTTCGTCGGCGGACACGACCAGCCAGCCCAGCTTGCGGCCCGCCTCGGTGAACGGCAGCACCCGGTCGCCCGGCCCGACGAACAGGTCCACCCCGGCCACCGACGGCAGCGCGCGCACCGCGTCGAGGTCCCCGACGGCCACCACCTCGCCCGGCACGTCCAGCGGGGAGGTCAGCACGTGCAGCAGCGTCGGCCGCGCCGGCGCCGGGTCGAACCCGAACGGCTCGCCCAGCACCATGTCCAGCAGCGCCCCGACAACGTCCACACCGGACACGGCGGCGGCGAGCCCTGGCAAGCCGTTGCCGCTGAGCCGGGCACCGACCTCCAGCACGAACCGGGTGCCGTCGGGGCTCAGGACCACGTCGAAGTTCGCCGGGCCGTCGGACAGGTCCATCGCCGCGCACAGGGCGGCGGCCTCGTCGAGCAGCGCGCGCTCCACGGCCGGGTCCAGCACCGCGGGCGCCTGGTGGCCGAGGATGAGGAAGCGCGGGCCGGGGTCGATCCGCTTCTCGGTGATCAGCGACCAGCCGACCGCGCCGCCGCGCAGGAACACGTTGACGGTGAAGTTGCGCCCCGCCAGGAACTCCTCCACGATCACCTGCCCGGACGGGGAGAAGGCCGCCGCGTTGGCCAGCGCCGCGCCCAGGTCCGCCCGCCCGTCGACGCGCAGCACGCCCCGGCAGCCGGAGGCGTCGGTGGGCTTGACCACCACGGGGAAGCGGAAGTCCGCCGCGGTCGCGGCCAGCTCGGCGAGGTCGTCGGACTGCGCCCAGCGGTAGGTCGCCACGCCCGCCGCGGCGGCCAGCCGGTGGAACGCCGACTTGTCCATCGACGCGGCGACGGCCGCCGCCGGGTAGCGCCACGGGGTGGCGAACCGCTCGGAGAGCACCTGCCAGGACTCCAGGCAGGTGTCGGCCGCGGTGGAGACGACCCCGGCGACCGGCCTGCCCGCGAGCGCGGCGGCGATGGCCCCGTGGTCCGTCGTGGACAGCGGGAGGAACTCGTCGGCCAGCGCGATGCCCGGCCGGTCCGCGCGCATGTCCACCGCGACGGTCCGCAGCCCGCGGCGCCGCGCCTCCCGGTAGAGCACCACCTGCTCCTCACCGGCCCCGAGCACCACCAGCACCGGCTCGGCGCGGGTGGGCGGCGGCACCGGGGCGGCGCCGCCGTCGACCATGTCCGCCGGGTCGACGTCCACAGTGGCCTCGCGGACGTAGTAGTGCCTGCGCGGGCGGGCGTCCTGCATCCGCCGGTGCAGGTAGCGGCCGACCAGCGCGGTGGAGGCCAGCCCCAGCGCGGTCACCAGCGTCGCCACCGCCAGCACGACCGACGGGGCGACCAACCCGAACACGCCCAGCAGGGCCAGCAGGAGCGCGGCGGGGGCGGCCACGCCCGCGACCCCGTACATGACGTTCAGCGGGCGCCAGGAGAAGCCCAGCAGCAGCTCGAAGGCGTCCCCGGCGAGGCGGCCGAAGCGGAACTTCGACGTGCCCGCCGTCCGGTCCCGGTGCGCCACCGGGACGCTGGTGTAGCGGGCACCGACCTGCGGCGCCTTCGCCACGAAGTGCGAGTTCGCCGTGGGCAGGTCCACGATGGTCCGCCCCACCGCGGTGCGCACCACCCGGAACGAGCTGGCGCCCTGCGGCACCTCGATGCCCAGCAGCCCGCGGGCGACCCGGTGGGTGCCCGCGGCGCCGACCCGGCGCAGCCAGTTGTCCTTGCGGTCGCGGCGCACGCCGAAGACCACGTCGTAGCCCTCGGCCGCCTTGTCCAGCAGCGCCCAGGTCTCCTCGGCGGGGAACTGGAGGTCGGCGTCGAGCTGCACGGCCCACGGCTTGCCCGCGTACCGGAAACCCGCGGTGACCGCGGCGGGCAGGCCGAAGTTGCGCGCGAAGGACACGTAGCGCACCCGGGGGTCGCGGGCGGCGACGGCCTTGATCCGGGCCAGGGTGTCGTCGGAGCTGCCGTCGTCGACGAACAGGACCTCCAGGTCCCCCACCGGGTCCAGGGCCGCGCACACCGCCGCGTGCGCCACCTCGACCTGCGCGCCCTCGTTGTAGCAGGGGATGATCGCGGTGAGCCCGGTCGCAGTGCTGTTCACCGCGCCGGTCACCGTGTTGATCGCGGTGTTGATCACAGGGCCGGTCACTGTGTCGGTCACTGTGCTGATCGCTCTGTTGGTCACATGAGCCTCCGCGACCAGGTCTGCGGCGTCAGCTCGTTGACGATCTCCAGGTCCAGGTTGTAGTTGAAGTCCTTCGGGCCGGTCGCGGCGATCCACTCGACCATGCCGGTCAGCCCCTCGCGCAGGCCGACCTCGGTGCGGTAGTCCAGCAGCCGACGCGCCTTGTCCGAGCTGCACGTGGCGTGGTGGACCTCCAGCGGCCGGGCGGGCATGAAGATCGGGTCGCACGGCACGCCGATGATCTCGCAGATCAGCTCGGCCAGCTCCAGCACGCTCACCTCTCCCTCGTCCGGGCCCACGTTGACGATCTCGCCGGTGATGGCGGGGTCGGTGCCCAGCCGGGTCAGGCAGGACAGCACGTCGCCGACGAAGCTGAAGCAGCGCAGCTGGCTGCCGTCGCCGTAGACCACCGGCGGCAGCCCGCGCAGCACCCGGTTGATCATGATGGCGGCGACGTTGCGGTACGGGTCGTCGAAGCGCTGCCGGGTGCCGATGATGTTGTGCGGCACCGCGATGTTCCACTCCATCCCGTGCACCCCGGCGATCGCGCGGACCTGGAGGTCGGCGGCGTACTTGGCGATGCCGTACGGGGTCAGCGGCTCGGGGGTCATGTCCTCGGTGAACGGCGGGACCAGCTTGCCGTAGCGCGACATCGACGAGCAGTGCACGAACCGGCGCACCCCCGCGCGCACCGAGGCCGACAGCATGGCCACGGTGGCGCTGGTCGTGTGCTCGTGGACGAGGTAGGGGGCGAACACCGACAGGCCCTCGTACGGGGCGGCGGCGCAGTGGTAGACCAGTTCCACCCCGTCGAAGAGGTGGTCGAGGTCGAGGGCGTCGCGGCAGTCGAGTTCGTGGAAATCGACGCCCGCGGGAATGTTCTCCTTGAATCCGTCCATCATGTTGTCGATGCCGCGAACGGAGTAACCCCGGCCGAGCAGGTCATCGGCCAAATGGCTGCCCAAAAAGCCCGCCACCCCCGTGATGAGGACCGGATTTCCCATCGAAGACCCTTCCCTAGAACCCGCCACCAGCCGTGGTCACGCCTGGTTGAGACCCCCTGGGCCCCGATCGGGACGACGGGGGCCGGACGACTCGCGCCGCGCTGACCCGGGCACGCCGAAATGACCACCGGAGCCGGAATCGGTGGCACACCCGGGTTGGGAGCGGACGAGAAGTGATCGGGACTATAACCCCGAGCCGACCACGGGAAAAGGTTCTCCTTAAACAGATCTTTGCCAGATGGCGCTTTCGTCGCCGCGTTACTCCGAGCGGAGCACCGTGCACTGGTCGTGGACGAGCAGCCAGGCGCCGCCGACCCGGGTGAAGGTGAGCCCCATCCGGAACCGGGACGGCTCGGCACCGGGCCCGCCGACGTAGGTCACGTCCACCACGGCGGTCGCGGTCGCCTCCGTGCTGGTTGACCGAAGGTGGTCCACTGTGTACGTCCAGTCACCACCGGCGAACCACTCGCGGTGGAACGCCACCACCTCGTCGGCCCCGGACAGCATGTCGCCGCTGGGGATGATCACCGTGACGTCCGGGTGCACGGTGGCCCGGTAGGTCTCCAGGTCGCGGGCGACGACCGCGCCGAGGTGGCGCTCGATGGCCCGGTCGGCCGTCTCGCCGGTGTCGGTGGTCGGGTCCTGGACATCCACGGTGCGCCTCCGGGAGAGTGTGGGCCGCGCGGGGGTGACCCCGGCGGGGGCGCGGTGAGCGTAGCCGCGGGCCGGTCCCGCGAGAAGGTCTCCTGGAGGGCGGTCCGGTGCACGCGGTACTCCTCGACCCGCTGGTCGACCCGGTCCCCGACGCCTGGGACGGGCTGGTCGCCGCGACCGGCGCCCCCGCGCTGTGGCGCTCGGCGCTGCTGGTCACCGCCGCCTGGGCCGCGCAGGCGCCGACCGTGCTGGGCGTGGTGTCGGACGGGTCGGAGCCGGTGGCGCTGTTCCACGGGCGGTTCCAGGGGCCGACCGACGTCCGCCGGTTCACCCGGCCGGGGGCGGTGCCGGTGGCGGGGGTCTTCGAGTGCCGCCTGGCGCCCGCGTCGATCGCCGGGTACCGGTTCGCCCGGGCGCTGGACGCGGCGGGCAGGCGGGCGGCGGTGGTGGCGTTCGAGTCGGCGGTGCGCGCCCGCTTCCGGTGGCGGGTCGCGGGTTTCTGCTACCGGCACGTCACCGAGGACGTGGTACCCGCTGTGTCCGGCCGGTTGCGGCGTGCGATCGCGGTCTCCCCGGACACGGTGCTCGACGTCGAGTGGACCGCGGTGGCGGACTACCTGCGGACGTTGCCGCCGAAGTGGCGCTCGCAGCTTCGCAAGATCCGGGCCACCGTCGCCGAGGACACCGCCGTGCGCCGCGAGGTGACCGCCGCCGTCCCGGCCGGGCAAGCCGCCCGGCTGGTCAACCAGGTCCGCAACCGCCACCGCTCACCCGGCGTGGTCCGGCCGCCGATCCCGGAGCGCTACTTCACCCAGCTCAACGACGACCCGTCGACCCGGTTCACCGCCTACCACGCGGGCGCGGACCTGCTGGCCGTGTCGACGGTGCACGACACGGGCGCGGAGCTGGTCATGAGCTACTGGGGCATCCGGGACCGCACCGAGGGCGGTCGGCCGAACCTGTACTTCGACCACTACGTGGCCATGGTGGAGCTGGCGATCACCACCGGTCGCCGCGTCCTGCTGCCCGGCAAGGGGATGACGCACATCAAGGAGCGGTTCGGGGCGCGCACCGTGCCGAACTTCGTGGTGGTGGGCCGGTGAGCCGGGCGCGGGCACTGCTGCGCCGGGTGGCCGTCACCCTCGGCCGCTCCCCGGACCGCGACACCGCGTCGGCCACCTGCGCCCAGTGCGGCAGCCGCTCGTCCACAGTGGTGCACCGCCTGAGCCGCCGCCGGGTGGGCTACTGGTGCACCGCGTGCACCGCCGTGGTCACCACCGGTGACCTGTCCGTGTTGGACGAACCACCGCCGGTGACCGCCGAACCGGTCGACCCGCACGCGGCCGTCCTCGCCCCACCGGTCCTGGTGTGGGCGCGCGCCCACGCCGCGCGCCTGCTCGACCGCCCGGTCCTGGACCGCGCCGCCTACAAGGAACTGCACACCCGCTTCGACCGCGCCGAGTCCCCCGGGCTGCCCGGTGTCTCGGCGGTCATCGGCAGGCTGCACGAGTCCTGCTACCGCACCGACCGCGTCACCGCCTCGTTCCCCGCCGCCCCCGGCCTGGTGGAGCGCGTCGAGCACGCCCGCCGCTGGCTGGCCCGCGACGCCCGCGACCTGTGCTGGGTCATCAGCGCCGAGACCCCCGACCACCCGCCGCTCGACGAGGTCGGGAAGGCCGCCGCCGCCTGGGCCGAGGGCGGGCCGCTGGACCGCGAGCAGGCGAGCGCGCTGCGCACCGCCCTGTTCGGCACCGACGGTGGCCCCGGGTGCCGGATCCTGCTGAAGTCCTTCGACGACACCGAGGTCACCGCCGCCCTCGACGCCTACCTGACCACCCGCGCCCGCCCCCTGCGCGCGGCCACCCTCACGGCGCTGGATCGCTGACCAGCACCGGGGTCCGGTGCCTGCGGCACAGGTCCACCCGCGCGAGGTCCCCGGCCGGGACGGCGATCCGCGACAGCGTCGGCCGCCGCCTGCGCAGCGCCGTGACGACGAGGACACCGTCGGTCACGGTGACGTGGAAGCGGCGCCACAGCACGTGCCAGTGGCCGCAGACCGGTGAGCGGGCCGCGAAGTAGCCCAGGTGCGGGTCGAACAGCACCGCCGCGCTCCCCCGGTGCTCGGCGGCCCCGGCGGCGGCCAGGCGCAGGACCACCGGTCCCACGTGGTCGAGCCGGGCGGTCAACTCCGGCACCGCCGCCGGGGGCGCCACCAGCACCGGCCGCGCCGGGGTTCGGGCGCGGGCGGGGCCGTCCAGATCCGGGGTGGACACCACGACCGGGGCGTAGCCGGGACCGACCGGGGTGAGGCGGGTCCAGGGAACCCAGGCGGGACGCGCCTCCACCACCGGCGTCGCCCGACCCCACCGGCCCGCCAGGCGCACGGCGGCGGCCAGGTCACCGGGGACACCGGTCCACAACGTCGGTTCCCGCGCCGGGGTGAACGGCGACGCCAGCGGGCACAGCGCCCACAACCGGTCCGCCAGCTCCGCCGAGGGCACCGGCCCGCCGCGCGCCCCCGCCCCCACCAGCCGCTCCCGGTAGAACGGGACCTCGCGCAGCGCCCGGTCGGCGACCGCGTCCGCCGCCGCGGCCCACCGGGGTCCGGAGAAGACCAGCACCGCCCCACCTCTCCCGGTGCCCGCCCCGGCAGTGGGCCGAATGGCCGCGCCCCCTTGGGCCGAGTCGCCGATTTTGCTTTCCCGCAAGGAATTCATCCGTAGTATGCCGGTTCTGGATTCGGGCAACACCATCGTTGGAGCCACAGCCCATGAGCGATACCGACACCGGCCTGCGCACGCACCGGAACTTCATCGTCCTGGCGGTCCTCACCGCCGTCGCCGCCGCCGCGGTCTGGGTGGGCTTCCCGCACCAGAAGGCGATCCCCAACGTGTGGGTGCTGCTGGCGAAGCTGGTGCCGTTCGTGCTCGCCGTGGAGGCCATCGCGGCGATGCGGTTCAGCCCGCAGGTCCGGCGCCGGATCTCCCTGGCGGCCCTGCCGGTGTGCTTCCTGGTGTTCTTCACGTTCTTCGTGCCGCAGATCTTCTTCGCCGCGGCGAACGAGAAGAGCTTCTACTACCTGGTGCTGACGCTGACGCCGTTCATCATCCTGTCCCTCACCCTGGCCCACCGGCTCGGCGGCGGCGCACCGGGCACCGCCCGCAGGCACGGCTACGCGATGCTGCTGCTGCAGCTCTCCGGCCTGGAGGACCTGGCGTTCCTGACCATCAACCCGCACACCGACCCGGCCTGGACCCCGATCCCCGAGGTGTGGACCTGGGCCGACCACATGACCGTCCGGCTGGGACACCCGGCCAGCAAGTACGAGGCGTTCACCCTCATCGCCGTCCACGTGGTCCTGGCCGTCCTCGTGCTCACCCTGCCGGACCGCTTCTGGCTGCGCCTGGTCGGCAGGGGCAAGCAGACCCCCGGCGCCGTCGCCACCACCCCGGCCACCGGAGCGGGCGCGGGCGCCACGGCGGTCACCACCGGCACCCCGGACACCCCGGTCGACGGCTCCACCAAGCACCCCGAACCCGCCGGGCACTGACCCGGCGATGACCGCACCGACCCAACTCGCCGAACCGACCGCCCCGCGCGGCCGGTTCGGCCGGGGGCTCAAGGGCAAGGTGCGCGTCGTCCTCGGCCGCGGCGTGGCCCGCGGCGCCATCCAACTGTCGCTGCTGGGCCTGCTGCCGGTGTGGGGCGCGGACGCGTTCGGCCGGTACGTCGCCGCCACCGGCGCGTTCACCTGGCTGGTCGGCGTGGTGCTCGGGGTGGAGAAGGCAGCGCTGACCGCGGTCCCCCGCACCAGGCTGCTCGCCGCGCAGACCACCCGGATGCTGATCGGCCGCGCGGCAGCGCTGTTCGCCACGGGCCTGCTCGCCGCGGCGGCCCTGCTCCCCACAGGCGGCGCCCCCGCCCTCTACGGCCTGGCCGCGGCCAACGCGGCGGGCATGGGCCTGCTGTCGGTGCTCGCCGCCGTCCACCGGTTGGCCGACCACCCGGAGCGCGACAGCTTCGGCTACGCCGGGTACGCGCTGTGGGTGCTGTGCATGGGCGGCCTGGCCCTGGCGGGGGTGCTGCGCCCGTACGGCTACCTGCTCGCGCTGACCGCCGGGCTCGCCGTCGCCTGCGCGGTCCTGGCCTGGCTGGTCCCCGCCCTGCACACCCGCCCCACCCGCCGCCGCGACCTCGCCCGGCTCCTCAACCGCCGGGTCGTCCTCCTCGGCCTGACCGACGTCACCGACTCCGCGGGTGTCTCCATCCTGTTCGTGGTCCTGGCAGCGGTCGACAAACCCGCCGACAGCGCACTGGTCTACCTGATGCTGCTGGTGTCGAGCACCCTCGGCTCCTTCGGCATCCTGGTGCTGCGGCTGATCCAACCGAGCACGTCACTGCGCCTGCGCGGCACCGGCGGCGCGGGCGGCAGGCTGCGCGCCCGCGCCATGCTCGGCTGGACCGCGATCGGGGCGGGCGGCATCGCCGCGGCCACCACCGCGGCACTGCTCACCACCCGATCGGCGCTGGGGGCGGACGCACTGGCCGCGATCGGACGCCACCCACTGGCGGTCGGCGGCCTGGTCCTGGTGGAGATGACGTCGTTCTGCATGGTCGTCTACGCGGTCTTCCTGCTGGAGAACACCAACGGCGCGGTCCTGTCACTGACGACGTCGGCGGCACTGGCCAGCCTGGTCGCCACGGTGGCCACCGCACTCGTGGTGGTGACCACGCTCGGCGCGGTCGGCGCGTTCCTGGCGCTGGTGGTGGGGCTCGCGGTCAAGGCGGCGGTCCTGCACGCCCGGCTGCGCCCCCGCCCGGTGATCGACGTGGCCCTGCCCGACTGACACCGCCACCGGGCGACGTCACCACCGAACCACCACCAGCGACCGCCAAGCCGCCGCCGTCCGTTGCAACACCCTCCCGGACCCGGCAGACCATGACCCTGGGTCCGCTCAACCCCGTCGAGGCCGGCCTCACCCTCGGACTGGACGCCGCCGACGCCCACCTCATCACCGGCGGCCTACCCGGCATCATCCGCACCTGGGTCCCCGGCACGCCGCCCCTGGACTTCCCCGAGGCCGAGTGCGCCGACCCCGCCTCACCGGTGTTCAGCGTTCCGGAATCCACGCTCCTCGCCGAGTTCGCGACACCGGACCAGGCCCGCCGCGGCCGACCCGAAACCGCTGTCGCCCTCCTGCACAAGCGCTGGTCCACCTGGCGCGGCCGAGCCGTGGAACCCCTCATCCGCGAGGCGCTCGAACTCACCGCGAGCGCCCAGGCGCTCCCCTGGCCCGACACCACCAGCATCGGCGGGTGGTGGAACCGCCAGTTCAACCCCGAGGTCGACCTCGTCGGCGCCGACCGGGCACCCGTAGCGGGGCGCATCCACTTCACCGGCTCGATCAAGTGGCTCAACACCCCCTTCGACCACCACGACCTGCACGCCCTGCACACCGCCTGCGTGCACGTACCGGGTTTCGACCCGGAGTCCACCGAGCACGCGGTCGTATCCCTCTCGGGCACCACCGACCTCCCCCGGCCACCACGCCTCGTCTGGGGACCCACCGACGTCCTCAACGCCTGGACCGCCACCGCGTGAACCGGTGAAGTCCCCGTTGCCGACAGCCGATCACCACCAGCGCGTCGGCACGGCCAGTGCGACCTGTTCGGTCGGCTCGGCGCCCAGTGACTCCTTCTCCCGGGACTTGCCCTTGCCCAGTTCCAGGCCGAGCCTGCCCTCGTCGATGGCCCACCCGACCACGCTCGCCAAGTGGTGGAAGTACAGGTCGCGGATGCCGCCCCGGTCGCGGGGCAGTTGCGACCAGCTCCGCACGACCGGGCGCTCCGGGTGGTCGAGGACGTGCCCGAACGCCAGCAGCCTGCCGGTGGAGCGGTCGAGGTAGCTGTAGCTGCGCACGTCCGGTTGTGCGGACAGCTCCCGCAGGTAACCGCCGAGCACCCGGACACGCGGGATCAGGGCACCGCCGTACTTGGCGTCGTTCCAGCGCATGACCTCGGCCACCGGGCGGTCGTCGAGGACCGTGCCGGTCTGCACCCGGACTTCCAGGTTCTCGTCGGCGGTCATCCGCTTGACGATGCCCCGCAGGTTGCTGCGCCTGCTGCGCGACAGGGCCATCAGCCACTGCTCGCGGTCGGTCCAGCGTCCGGTGTGGATGGTCCAGAGCGGTTCCGTGGTCAGGGCTTTGCCCACCCCGCGCTTGATGTGGTCCACCTGGTCCGGTCGGACCTGGCGCCACACCACCCCGAGCGCCCCCGGCCCCAGGGCGCCGCGCATGGCCCTGGCGTAGGCGTCGGCGAACTCGGCCAGCGGCACGTGCTCGGCCAACCACCAGCCGGGCACGGCGGCCGAACCGGGACCGCGCACGTGCAGCGCCCCCAACCGGGGTCGGGCCCCGGCGCGGGCGAAGGAGAACCGGCCCGCGGGCAACCCGAGCCACCCGGCGTTCACCGCGGCCACCGGCTCGGTGCCGTCGAACAGGACGGTGACCGTCTGCGGGGTGCGCGCGCCCCACGCCTGCACCGCCAACACCGGCCACGCCCAGTCGCCGCGCAGGCCCGCCTGGGCGCGCAGGTCGTCCCAGTAGGCGGGTTCCGGGTCGGTGCGCGGGTCCAACACGTCGGCTCTCACAGCTCCACCACCGGTCTTCCGTGGGTCGGGCAGGCGCCGACGGTCCCCGGGGTGCCGGGGGCGATGTCGACGAGCATCGGCGACCGCTGCCGCAGCAGGGTGAAGGCCAGGCCGAGCGGGGTCGCGCGGGCGTACACGTCGCGGTGGCACAGGTGCCAGCGGCCGCAGTCGCCGCGCACGGCCAGGACACCGAGGAGGTCGTCGCGGATGATGCCCGCCCCGGGGTCGTCGCGGGCGGCGGCGAGCGGGACGGGGCGTCCCAGGGGGACGGTTTCCAGGCCGCGGTACGGGTTCACCCCGGCCGGGCCGCCCCTGAGCGGGACCAGGTCGGGGAGGCGTTCGACGGCGACCTCGGCGGGGGTGGCACCCGCGTGGGCGCCGGTGCGGCCCGGTACGAGGGTCGGGTCGGTGCGGCCGTGCAGTGCCCACAGTTCGCGGTAGTGGGGGACCGTGGCGAACGCGGTCCGCACCACCCGTCGGTAGGCCGGGGTCCAGAGCAGCGGTCGCACGGTGAGGCAGTGTGCCACGGCGGACCGGCCGGGGAAGCCCGCTGGGTGGGGGAATCCCGGGCGGGTCCGCAGTTCGCCGCACCGGGCAGGGCGAGCCGGTCGGCGGTGCGGGCGCGGGTGTCGGCGGCGGCACAGCACACCCCCGTGGCGACGGGGTTGCCTGAATCAAATTCAGAGCAATTTTCCGGTGAACGCGGCAATACCGGGATGTCCGCGCTCGGAATGGGTTCCCGTATTCACCGAACCCGGCCTCGCCACCGTTGCCCGCCTGCCACCCCAGCGGGGGTACAGGGGCGTTGACCAGCAAAATCAGCGCCTGCTCCCCACGCTGTGGAGCCGCCGACTAGGTGGTGTGTACGTAGCCCGTGGGTGGCCTAGGTGGATTGCCTGATTGTCGCGACCGCCGCCCTCGATCAGCCTTGATCACGAAAGGGGACTCGCTCCTGCGAGTTCCCGGGAAACCGTTGAGCCAAACCCGCTGGAGAGTTGACGATGCTCGAACTCGCGGTCATAGGCGGTGGGCCCTCCGCGGCTTGCGTGCTGGGAGCGGTGGCCCGCCACATCGCACCGGAAATCCAGGTCAGCGTCACCGTGTTCGACCCCGGGCCCAACCTCTGGTGCGGCCGGGTGTTCCAACCCGACGGCGACGAGGTGCTCGCCAACGTGCCGATGGCGGAGATGTCGGCGCGGGCGTGGGACCGGGAGCACGGCACCCGCTGGCTCCTCGATCAGGGGATGGACGAGTTCGCCACCGGGACCGCGGTGCCGCCGAGGTGGCTGGTGGGCAGGTACCTGGAGAGCTCGGCCGCGCAGGCGATCACCGACATCGAGGCGCTGGGGTCGCGGGTGCGGGTCGAGGCGAAGGCGGTGCGCGGCCTCGCGGTGACCGAGGGGGTCATGCGCGCGCGGGGCGACGGCTGGGAGGCGGGGCCGTTCGACCACGCGGTGCTGTGCCTCGGCGGTTCGCCGTCCTACGACCACTACCGGTTGAGCGGCTGCCCCGGTTTCGTCGGCAACCCCTACCCGCTGAACCGGTCCCTGGCCGGGGTCGCGGAGGACGCCGCCGTCGGCGTGGTCGGGTCCGGGTTGACCGCGATCGACGTGGTGATGGCGCTGCGCGCCCGCGGCCACCGGGGTCCGATCTCCCTGATGTCGCGCAACGGCACCCTGCCCGCGGTCCGGCGCAGGCCCGCCCACCACGAGTTGCGCCACCTGACCGTGCGGCGGGTGGAGGAGCTGCGCGGGGCCGACGGCCGGGTCGGCCTCGACGACCTCATCGGACTGGTGCGCGCCGAACTGGTCGAGGCCGGTGCGGACCCCGGCCGCGTCGCGGCCGACCTCGCGTGCACCGCGCCCCCGGTCGAGCGCCTGCGCAACGACCTCAACAGCGCCCTGCACGACGACGACCCGGCCTGGACCGTGCTGCGGGACGCGATGGTGGCCTGCGGTCAGGACGCCTGGCACCTGCTGCGCGACGAGGACAAGGCCCGGGTCCGCACCGCCCACCAGGCGCTGATGCGCAACTGCTGCCCCATGCCGCCGGGCAACGCGCGGCACCTGCTGGCCCTGTTCGACAGCGGTCAGCTCGAGGTGCTGCCCGGCGTGCGCTCCGTCGAACCCCGGGCGGGCGGCGGCTTCCGGGTCGGCGCGCGGCGCGACGTCGACGTGGACGTCGTGGTCGCCGCGTCGACCCCCGCCGACCACGTGCCCGCACCCGAGGCGCGCCCGCTGGTGAACTCGCTGGTGGTCCAGGGCATGGCGGTGCCGCACGCGCTCGGCGGTGTGCGCGTCGACCGGACCACGAGTCGTCTGACCACCTGGCGCGGCGTGCCGAACCGCCGGGTGTACGCACTGGGCGACCTCACCCACGGCGCCTACCTCTTCACCTTCGGGATGCCGGTGCTGGCCGCTCGCGCGGAGGGCATCGTCAACGACATCAAGGAAGGAACACCGCGTGACAACGTACTTGTCGGACACGGAGAAGTCCCTGCCGATGCCCCAGCCGCCTGAGTTCGCGAGCCCCTCCCACGAGAGGGCGCACGTGAAGCGCAGGCTCACCGCGGCCGTGCGGCTGTTCGGCCACTACGGCTTCGACGAGGGCATCTCCGGCCACCTCTCCGTGCGCGACCCCGAGCACCACGACCGGTTCTGGGTCAACCCGTTCGGCGTGGCCTTCAACCGGCTCAAGGTGTCGGAGCTGATCTGCGTCGACTCGCGCGGCGGTGTCGTGCACGGCGACCTCCCGATCAACCCCAGCGCGTTCGTGATCCACTCCGCCATCCACGGGCAGCGGCCGGACGCCCACGCGGCGGCGCACGCGCACACGCTCAACTCCCGCGCGCTGACGGCGTTGGGCGTCGGCCTGGAACCGGTGGACCAGGAGTCCAGCGCGTTCCACGGCGACCACGTGCTCTGCGACGACTACGCGGGGCCCACCGTGGACACCGAGCAGGGCACGGCGGTGGCGGACGCGCTCGGCAACAAGCGCGCGATCCTGTTGCGCCACCACGGTTTGATCACCGTCGGGTCCACGATCGACGAGGCCGCGTTCTGGTTCATCAGCTTCGACCGGTGCGCGGACGTGCAGTTGCGGGCGCGGGCGGCGGGCGCCCTGCGGCCGATGACCCCGGAGCAGGCCCGGTCGGCCCGCAGCGGCTTCGGCGACCCGAAGCTCGCCTGGTACAGCTTCCAGGTCCTCTACGACCACATCGTGCACCTGCAGCCCGACTTCCTCGACGAATAGGCGGTAAGAGCGTGTTGGGACCGAACATCGGCATGTTCCGCCAGCGGACCGTGCTCGACGTGCTGCGCCCCCGGACCGCGCAGGAGGTGCGGGACATCGTCGCCGGGGCCGACGGCGTGTCGTTCCACGTGTTCAGCACGGGGCGCAACTGGGGCCTGGGTTCCCGCGAGCCCGCCCGGGACGACGTGGTCGCGCTCGACCTCGGGGCGCTGGAGGAGATCCGCGCCGTCGACGTCGAGCAGGGCTGGGCCGTGGTCGAGCCGGGCGTGACGCAGGCCCGGCTCGCCGAGCGGCTGGCCGGGACCGACCGGATCGTCAACATCACCGCGTCGTCGGCGCACACCAGCGTCGTGGGCAACATCCTCGACCGCGGCGTCGGGCTGCGCAGGCCCCGGGTCGACGACCTGATCGGGCTCGAGGTCGTGCTGCCGGACGGGGAACTGGTGCACGTCGGCTGGTGGCCCGACGGCGGGCCGCCCTACGCCGCGGGCCTGGGCCCCTCGCTGCTGCACGCGTTCGTGCAGTCGAACCTCGGGGTGGTGACGGCGGCCGTGGTGCGGCTGCCGCCGCGCCCGGAGGCGGTGCGGGTGGTGTGGCTGCAGTTCGCCCCGCACGACCTGTCCCCCGCGGTCGGGGTGCTCCGGCGCTGGGTGCGGCAGGGCCTGGCCAAGAACTCGCTGCGGGTCTACAACCCGGCGGCCTCGGTCGCGTACCGGGGCCGCCCCGGCGAGTACCTGGTGCACGTGTGCGTGGACGGGACGGCGCGCGCGGTCGACGCGCTCAGCGCCATCGTCGTGGACGATGCGCGGGAGTCGGGTCTGTTCACCGCGGTGTGGGACTCGGGCACCCCGGACCTCGCGGAGCCGGACCGGGAGCTGGCCCGGCTGGTGGACCTGGAGTACGTGGGTGAGCCCGACCCGGGCGACCACCTGCTGTCGGCGAAGATCGGCCACCCCGTCGAGCAGGCGGACGAGAAGGCGGGGCTGGTGTTCTTCCTGCCGGTGGTGCCGATCTCCGGCGCCGCGGTCCAGCGCTCCGAGCGGCTGCTCCAGCGGATGCACGAGGACACCGGGGTCCGCTACGGCGCGACGTACTTCACCCTCGACACCGATCTCGCCCTGGCGATCATCGCGCTCAGGTTCGAGCGGACCGAGGAGGAGGCCGAACGCGCGCACCGGGCGCTCGACTCGCTGTACGAGTCGTTCGCCGCGGCGGGCTTCACGATGTGCCGGATCGACGTGGACCACGCGGAGTGGGCCGACAAGCTCGGCCCCGACGCCGCGGGCAGGCGGCTCGTGCGCCGGATCAAGGACCTGCTCGACCCCGACGGGGTGCTCGCGCCGGGTCGCTACCACTGATCCGCCGCGCGGGAGGGGAGGGCCGCGGTGCGACCGCCACCGCGGTCGTCCCCGTCCACCCCCGCGCGGCGAACCAGACGCCGACCTGCACGCGGGAGCGCAGGCCCAGCTTGCGCAGGATGTGGTCGACGTGGACGTCGACGGTGCGCGGTGAGATCAACAGCTCCGCGGCGATCTCCTTGTTCGTCCGGCCGTGGGCCAGGCGCTCCGCCACGTCCATCTGGCGCCGGGTCAGCGGGCCGGGGTCCCGGGCCGCCCCGCCCGCCAGGAACTCCGCCGCGCGCTGCGGCGAGGTGCTGTTCGCGACCCCCACCTCGTACGCCGCGGTGAAGCGTTCGGCTCCCAGCAGGCGCCGCAGCACCTCCGAGCACCTGCGGTGGGCGGGGGGCAGCAGCGGGTTGCCGCGCCGCGGGGCGCCCCCCATCCGCTCCCACAGGCGTTCGGCCAGGCCGAGGATGCCCGCCGCGCGCGCGTGGTCCCCGGTGACCACCGCGACGTCGGCCAGCGTCTCGGCGATGAGGACGAGGCACACGGGGTCGTCGAACTCGGCCGCGATCCGCACGCACTCCGCCGCGTGGCCCCGGGTCGCGTCCGCGTCCCCGAGCACCCACGCGCTGATCGCCAGCACGCAGTGCCCGTACGAGCGGTGCCACAGCTCGCCGCAGCCGAGGGAGAAGTCGATGACGCGCTGGGCGTGTTCCCCGGCTCGCCGGGCGTCACCGCGGGCCAGCGCGACCAGTGCGGGACCGAGGTCGGGTGGGTGCGCGTGCCGGTCGGGGCGCTGCACCCGGTCGCGCCACAGGGCGCTTTCCCGGTGCGCCACCTCCGCGCGCTCGAGGTCGCCCGCGTGCAGCGCCGCCACGCCCTCGCCCGCCAGTGCCCGCGACAGCAGCTCGGCGTCCCCGGTCCGGCGCGCGACCAGGACCCCCTGCTCCGCCAGCCGCAGCGAGGTCTCCCGGTCGCCGAGCGTGGCCGCCGCGCAGGCGGCGGAGGCGAGCAGCTCGGCGCGCAGGCCCTGCGGCAGGTCGTCCCGGGCCAGCGCCCGGTCGAACCACCGCCGCCCCTCGTCGAGCAGGCCGCAGGCCGCCCAGTACCGGTCCAGCCGCGCCGCGAGGCGGGCGCCCGCCTGCCCGGTGGCGGGGTCGCCGAGCCCGAACTCCAATGCAGCCCGCAGGTTGGCGTGCTCGCGCCGCAGCCGGGCGGTGATCGCGGTCTGCTCGGCGCTGAGCCAGCCCTCGCCTGCGGACTCGGCGAGGTCGAGGTAGTACCGGAGGTGGCGGGTACAGAACTCCCCGGTCCGGCCGGATCGCCCGAGCCTGTCCCGGCCGTACCGGCGGGTCGTCCCCAGCATGCGGTAGTAGGTCGAGCGGTCGTCCCGCTCGCGGCACACGACGGACTTGTCGACCAGGCCCGCCAGCGCGACCAGCACGCCCCCGGCCCCGATGGGCTCGCCCGCGCACACGGCCTCGGCGGCGGCCAGGCCGAAATCGCCCTCGAACACCGACAGCCGAGCCCAGAGCGCCCGCTCCTGCGGCGAGCACAGGCCGAAGCTCCAGTCCACGGCGGCCTCCAGCGTCCGGTGCCGGTCGGGTCTGGACCTGCCTGCCCTGGGCGGCAGCCCGCGCCCGCCCTCGATCCGCTCCAGCAGGTCGGTCAGCGACAGCACGCGCAGCCACGCGGTCGCCAGCTCGATGGCGAGCGGCATCCCGTCGAGCAGCGCGCAGAGGCGCACCACCGCGTCCCGGTTGGCGTCGGTCACCGCGAAGCCCGGCGCCGCCGCCGCGGCCCGGTCGGCGAACAGCGCCACGGCGTCGGCCGGGCCGGTCAGCTCGCCGTCGGCCACCACGGGCACCGGCAGCGGGCCGATCGGGACGACCGCCTCCCCGTCGACGCCCAGCACGTGGCGGCTCGTCGCCAGGACCCGCACCCCGGGTGCGCGGGTCAGGACCTTCTCCACGAGCTCCGCGCACGCCTGCGCCAGGTGCTCGCAGCCGTCCAGGACCAGCAGCAGCGACGTGTCCGCGAGGAACGCCGCGACCTGCTCGGCCGCGTCCCGCGAGACGTCCTCGATGCCGAGTTCCGCGGCCACCGCCGTGGCGGGCGAAGCGGGCGTGGACTCCAGTGGGACGGTTCGGCTGCCGTCGGCGAACGCGCCGCGCTGCCGGGCGGCGGTGTGCAGGGCCAGCCGGGTCTTCCCCGCACCCCCCGGCCCGGAAATGGTCACCAACCGGTTGTCGGCGAGTGCCGCGCAGATCGAGGCGATCTCGTCATTTCGACCGACGAAGCTCGTCAATCCGGCCGACTGCCAATCGGCGACCTCGCCGGAAAAGCCGCGACCGACACCGGGCGGAATTGTCGAGGCCGAGTCGAGTTGTTCCGGACTCGATTTCCCGCACACTGCGCGCGCCATGCCCACTCTCCTGGTCCACGCGTGCAACCCGGGGGAATCATAGGTCAACGCGCACCGGATTCGGCGTGCGCGGCGCGAGAATCAGCCGAGCGGTTCAGCTCTTTTTCACCCGGCAACCGGAAAGGCACGTCGGCTTCACCTGGGGTGGCGGTCGCCGCGCCGTCCGGGTGCGGGCGCCGGTCACCCGGTCCCGTCACCGGTGCTCAGCCGCCCGGGCGCGTACGAGGCGACCCAGGTGCCGATCTGGACGCGTGAGGTGAACCCGAGTTTGCGCAGGATGTGGTCGACGTGGGCCTCGACGGTGCGGGGCGAGATGGACAGGACCTCGGCGATCTCCCGGCTGGTCCTGCCCCGCGCCACCCACACCGCCACGTCCATCTCGCGCGCGGTGAGCGGGCCCGTGTCCTGCTCGCCCCGGTCGAGCTGCTCCAGCAGGAACTCCGCCGCGAGGTCGAGGGAAGCGCCCTTGGCCGTCCCCAGGTCGAACGCGGCCGTGAACGCCTCGTCCCCCATCGAGGCGCGCAGCTCGGCCTTGCGGGCCCGGTGCGGCTCCACGAAGGCCGCGCCGCCGGTCAGCAGCGACCCGCCGACCGCGAGCCACACCCGTTCCACCAGCCCGAGGACGCAGGCGGCGCGGGCGCGTTCCCCGGCGGCCAGCGCCACCTCGGCCAGCATCTGCGCCTGGAAGGCGACGAGCTTGCCGTCGTCGAACCCCGCCGCGAGGCGCACGCACTCGGCCGCGTGCTCGTACGCGCCCGCGAGGTCGCCCTGCTTCCACCTGGCGAGCGCCATCGTGTGGTGGGCCCGGGCCTTCCCCCACAGCTCACCGCGCTCCGACAGGTGCGCGAGGCAGAGCGCGGCCAGCTCCTCACCCCGCGCCGGGTCGCCCAGCAGCACGGCCACCATGCCGCTCGCGTGGTACGGCGGGTACAGCCGCGCGCCGGAGCCGTCGATCTGGAAGTAGGCGGCGATGCTCTCGTCGAAGCAGGCCCCCGCGCGCTCGAGCTGCCCGGTGACCACGGCCGCGGTCCCCAGCCCGTACAGGGCGAACGCGAGCAGCTCGGGGTCGCCCGTCCGCCTGGCCAGCGCCACGCCCCGGTGCCCCGCCTCGAGCGCCGCGGGGTGGTCCCCCAGCACCGCGGCCGCGTAGGCGCTCTCCCAGAGGGCGTGGACCACCACCTCGTCCGGCAGGTCCTCCAGCGCGAGCACCCGGGTGAGCCACTGCCTGCCCTCGCCGACGAAACCGCAGTTCATCCAGAAGAAGTGCAGGCGGACGGCGAGCCACGCCGCGTCCGGCACCGGGTCGGCGGGGTCGAGGCCGAACTGCAGCGCAGCGCGGATGTTGGCGTGCTCGCGCCGCACCCGCGCCATGTACACCAACTGCCGGGGCCCGTGCCAGTCCTCGGCGATCGCCTCGGCGACCGCCCGGAAGTGGCGGCAGTGCCGGACCCGGAACCGCTGCACCTGCCCGGACTCCACGAGCCGGTCGTGCCCGTACTGGCAGATCGTCTCGAGCATGCGGTACCGGGCGGCGCCGTCGTGCTCGTCCCGCGTGATGAGCGACTTGTCCACCAGTTCGGCGATGGTGGGCAGCACGTCGTCCGGGGCGATCCCGTCACCCGAGCACACCGCTTCGGCGGCCGCCAGGGAAAAACCGCCCCGGAAGACGGAGAGCCGCGCCCACAGCGCTCGCGCCACCGGCGAGCAGAGCCGGTGGCTCCAGTCGATCGTGGCGGGCAGGGTGCGGTGCCGCGGGTGCCGGGAGCCACCGCCGCGGGCGGGCAGGCCGAACCCCTTGTCGATGCGCTGCGCCAGGTCCGGCAGGGACAGCACGCTCAGCCACGCGGCGGCCAGCTCGATCGCCAGCGGTATCCCGTCGAGCTGTTCGCAGAGGCGGGCGACGACCTCGCGGTCCGCCCGCCCCACCTCGAACCCCGGCGACGCCGTCGCCGCCCGGTCGGTGAACAGCGTGACGGCGTCCGCGTCACCGACCCAGGCTCCCGCGCGCAGCCGCGGCACCGGCAGCGACCGCACCGGCAGCAGGCGCTCGCCCTCGACGCCCAGCACGTGCCTGCTCGTCAGCAGGACGCGCACGCCGGGCGCGGCGGCCAGCACCCTGCCCGCGAACTCCGCGCACGCGTCGACGAGGTGCTCGCAGTTGTCCATGAGCAGCAGCAACGACTTGTCCCGCAGGTGGGCGAGGACGTTGTCGGCGGCGTCCTCCGGCACGTCGCGCAGGCCCAGTTCGGCGGCCACCTCCTGGGCCAGGAGGGCCGGGTCCGCCAGCGAGTCCAGGGCGACCGCGCACACGCCGTCGGGGAACGACGGCCCCGCGGCGGCCGCCACGCGCAGGGCGAGCCGCGTCTTCCCCACACCCCCCGGGCCGAACAGGGTCACCAGCCGGTTCCCGGAAAGCAGTTCCACCGCCTGGTCGATCTCGCGACGTCGACCGACAAAGCTCGTCAGCTCGGTTGTCCGCAAATTGCCGCACTCCCTGAAAGCGCTGCACCGGTGATGAAATTGTGGAGCTGCCGGGCCGTCAACCGGTAAGCTACGAAAGAGAATGCCCGCCGTCAAGCGGGTGCGATGTGCGGATTCCCACGCGCGAACTCCCACATCGGCGGTGTTCACCTCCTTTCACTTCCCCGCCCCGATTCGTTCATTCGGCCGTCGCGAACCCGGACCGCCGGGCGGGAGCCCTCCCCGGAACGGACCCCGGCCCCGAGCCCGTGGTGGGCTCGGGGCCGGGCAGGCGGTCTCGGGGCCTAGCGGCCCGCCACCGCGGCGGGTGGGGCGAGGCGGGCGGCGGAGGTGCCCAGGCCGGTCGGGCCGTGCAGGCTCGCCACGACCGTCGGGCCCGAGGTGGACACGGCGCCGGTCACCGGGCCCGCCGCTGCCGCCGCCGCGCCCGGGGAGGCGGGGCCGAACTG
This sequence comes from Actinokineospora sp. PR83, assembly GCF_021056305.1. Taxonomy (NCBI): domain Bacteria; kingdom Bacillati; phylum Actinomycetota; class Actinomycetes; order Pseudonocardiales; family Pseudonocardiaceae; genus Actinokineospora; species Actinokineospora sp. PR83. The sequence continues at coordinate 68,718 of NZ_JAJCXD010000123.1, read as the reverse complement.
GCGGAGGAGGTCCTCCTCGCGGTAGCGGCGGCAGTCCTCGTGCCAGATGAGGATGCCTGCGATCCAGTGCTTGAGCTCCTCGGCGTAGTGCAGCAGCATCGCCTGGGCGTCGGCGTCGAGGTCGTAGTCGGTGAACAGGGCGGGGAGTTCGACCTCGATGACGTGCAGGAACTGGTCCAGGCGGTCGGCGAGCATCCGGCCGACGACGTCGACGGCGCGTTCCAGGTCGGTGTCGAGGAAGTGCTCGACCACCCGGATGAGGTTGTGCACCTCGCCCTCGAACTGGATCTCCTTCTGGTAGGAGTAGATGTCGTTGATCATCCAGGCGACGTCGGCGGCGGAGTTCTCCAGGGCCTGCACCGGGCGGGTCCGGTAGATGTGGGCGGGGACCACCTGGCCGTGGCCGATCCGCGACAGGGCCATGGTCAGGTCCGAGCCGAAGGTCTTGCGGCGCATCTCGATGTAGTCCACCGGGTCCGGGATGCGGTTGAGGTGCATGTTCTCCAGCTCCCACAACCAGCTCTCGGTCATGACCACGATCGTCCGCCGGAACGTCTCCCTGGCCTCCAGGCTCATCGGGGCCGACGTGCGCTGCCACAGGTCGACCAGCGACCGCTCCAGCGCGCTCACCGGCACGATGCCCGGCGTCCCGTCGACCGACATGCACTCGGCCAGGCGGGCGGTGGTGACCTTGGCGGCGGTCATGTCCGGGGTGCGGCCGAACACGACCGGGTACAGGTCGTCGCCGTAGGTGCCCCAGGCCAGCCAGCCGGAGGTGATGTCGAGCTGCTCGGCGCTCGCGTCCGGGTGGATGCCCGCCGCGCACAGCGGGAGGTCGTAGTCGCGGATCTTCTCCTCGGTCCACACGCCCTCGTGCGCCGGGCCGCCGGGCACCGGCTCGAAGATGCCCATCCGCGCGGCCCACTCGACCACGTTCTCCCTGGCCTGGGCCAGGTGCGGGCTCAGGGTGGTGCCGAACGGGAGGTCGATCGGGGGCTTGCGGATGGCGCCGACCGGGCGGAACGGGACGTTCGAGTGCTGCCGGGCGCGCACGGCCAGCGACTCCAGCAGCGCCGGGACCAGCCGGGCGGCGGAGGTGCCCAGGCCCGAGGGGCCGAACGGGAACGGCGACCGGGTCGCCTGGGCGTTCTTGTTCATGTAGCGGCTGGAGCGCATGTGCCACTCGTGGCCGCCGGACTGCCAGTCCTGCAGGCCCTTGACGTAGGCGAGGACCTTCAGCCTGCCCTCGGGGTCGACGCCGTGCTCGTCGAACAGCGGCTGCAACTCCGTCAGCGTGGTGTGCTCGAACTGGTGCAGCCGGGAGGTCAGCAGGTCGTTGACGGCGTCGGCGGCCTCCTGGGTGCTGATGTCGAGGAACTTCTCGAACACCAGCACACCGTTGCTCAGCTCGCCCTCGTCGTGGACCTCGCGCTCGTAGGAGAACAGGTCGTTGCGCAGGTGCACCGCGTCGGAGAAGGTGTCGCGCAGCACGTGCATGGGCCGGGAGGCGGCGATGACGTGCGGGACCTCGGCGCCCGCCGCGTGCTCGACCAGGTTGGCCGACCAGGGGGCGCCACCGACCTTGCGGCGCATCTCGATGTACTCGATCGGGTTGGACAGGCGCCCCTCGTTGATGTTCGCCAGTTCCCACAGCGACTCGTCGAGCAGGGCCTTGGTGCTGTCGACGAACCGGCGCCGCCAGTCGGCGGTCATGGTGGGGACGGTGCGCACCCACAGGTCGGCCAGGCCCGCCTCCACCGGGTTGGTCGGGACCTCGGTGATCGCGCCCTCGACCGGCATGAACAGCGGCAACCGGTCCAGGTAGGCGCGGGCGCCCGCCATGTCGTGGGTGCGCTTGAACAGCTCCAGGAAGTGGTCGTCGAAGTAGAAGACCCAGACGTACCAGTCGGTCACCAGGTCGAGTTCCGGGCCGGGGCAGTCCGGGTGGGTGTAGGCGCAGAGCAGGGCGTAGTCGTGGGAGTCGAAGTCGTGTTCGTCCCAGATGACCGTCCCCTCCTGCGGGACGTCGATCATGTCCATCTCGTACGCCCAGGCCTTGCTGTGCACCCGGGCGCCGTCGAGGTCGGGGTTCAGGCGCGCGGGGTACGGCATGTAGAACTCGGGCAGCTCGAACGGCTGCATACGGCACCCGACCTCTCTCGTGCGGTGGCCCGTGGGCCGAGGGCTTCGCGTGCAGACAACCAACCCGCGCGCCCCACGCCAAGATCTTCTGCGGCTTTCCACTCGTTCGGGCAACAGAACACGCTGCGTGATCACGTGAGCGGGAGCGGCGCACCCGCGGCTGCTCGATCAAGGGGTCGCGGCGCTCGGGGTGGGCCGGGTCCGCGCTTTGCCGGATCGGCAATGATCTTTGCCAGGTGCCCGGATCGGGGGCAGGCTGGTGCCATGCACAACCACGAGGCGCACGGCCACCACGACTACTCCCACGAGGCGATGGGCGACATCCTGGAGCAGGAGGGGGCGCTGCACCGCGGCTTCAACGCCGACGCCGCCGCCTGGCTCCGCGGTCTGCCCACCGTGCCGGTCGCCCGGGTCGTCGACGCGGGCAGCGGGCCGGGGCTGGCCGCCTGCGTGCTCGCCGAGACCTTCCCCGACGCCGAGGTCATCGCCGTCGACGCCCAGGACGGGCTGTTGGCCAGGGCCACCGCCCGCGCCGAGCGCCTGGGCCTGGGCGCCCGCTTCCGCACCCACCGCGCCGAATTCCCTGGCGGCCTCGACGGCCTGGAGCCGGTGGACCTGGCCTGGTCCAGCCGGGCCCTGCACCACGTCGGCGACCAGCAGGCCGCGGTGGACGCCCTGGCCGCCACCCTGCGCCCCGGTGGCGTCCTGGCCGTCGTCGAGGGCGGCCTGCCACCGCGCTGCCTGCCCCGCGACCTCGGCCTGGGCACCCCCGGCCTGGAGGCGAGGGTGGACGCCGCGGCCCAGGACTGGTTCAGCCACATGCGCACCGACCTGCCCGAGGCGACGACCGCGGTCGAGGACTGGACCGGCATGATCGCCAAGGCGGGCCTGGCCCCGGCGGGCACGAAGACCTTCCTGGCCGACCTGCCCGCCCCCCTGTCCGCGGAGGACCGCCGGGGTGTCCACACCCGCCTCACCATGGCCAGGGACCAACTGGCAGACGCCCTGCTCCCCGATGACAAGGCCACCCTGGAGACCCTGCTCGACCCCGACTCCCCGCACGGCGTCCTGCACCGCCGGGACGTCTTCTTCCTGCACGCCCTGACCGTCCACACCGGACGCAAGGAGTAGGTCAGCCGAGGCAGAACTCGTTGCCCTCCGGGTCGGCCAGCACCACGTGGTGGCCGTCGAAGTCCGCCAACCGCCGAGCCCCCAACCCCTCGACCCGCTCGGCGGCGGCGCGGATCCGAGCCCACCGCTCCTCCGGCGCCCCCGTCCCGGCGACCCGGAAGTCCAGGTGCAGCCGGACCTTCCCCACCTTCGGCTCCTTCACCTGCTGGAAGAAGATCCGCGGCCCCACCCCCTCCGGGTCGTGCAGCCACGCCCCGTCGTCGGCGTCGTCGGCCGGGTCCTCGGGGAAGCTCGCCACCCACTCCGCCCGCGTCGCGAACGGCGCGGGAGGGGGTTCGTCCTCGTACCCGAACGCCGCCTTGTAGAACGCGGCCAGCGGTGTCGGGTGCGCACAGTCGAGCGTCAGATCGATCCGGATCGCCATGCGGGCACGCTGGCGCCGACCCCCGACAATTCCCGGCGGTCAGAACCACGTCCGCATGACACCGGCGCCCAGGAACAGCATGAGGACCGCCGCGCCGATGATCGTGGCGCCCTTCCAGCGGCGCGGGATCTCCCAGGAGGAGGTGAACGGCCGCCGGGCCAGGGCCACGACGCCGAAGGCGGGGAGCCAGGCGATCATCGACAGGATGCTGGCGTAGATGCCCGCGAAGTACCCGATGTACATCGCTTCCGCGTCCAGGCCGGGGAAGGTGACCAGGCCGATCGCGCCCAGGACGGTCGCGGTCACCGTGTGGGCGCCCTGGCGCTGCTGCGGGATCTCGTCCCAGAACATGACCAGGACGCCGATGTAGACCATGGCGAGCCCGCCGGGGAGCCAGCCGACGATCGTGTCGAGCACCGGGACGGTGCCCACCGCCTCGCTCAGGGCGGGGGCGAGGACGAACCAGAACAGCGGGAACAGGGCGATCCAGCCCACGACCGCGGCGATCACCAGGGCCACCCGGGTGCCCGATTCCGCCTCGCGCGGCGGGCGTGCGGCATACGCCGCGGCCGCGGTGGTCGTTCCCTTGTGCCGGTTGCGTTTGCGGTTGTTGCGCTTCTTCTGGCTCGCCATGGCGGCAACCCTACAAACCGGACACCCGGGCCCGGACCGGTGCCCGCGGATCGGGCGGGCACCGGTCCCGATCACCGGTCACCCAGCGGCCACGACGATCTTGCCGATCATCGCCGAGCCCTCGACCGCCTCGTGGGCCGCGCGCAGGTTCTCCGGGGTGATGGGGGTGAGCTTCCTGGTCATCGTGGTCCGCAGCACCCCCGCGTCGACCAGTCGCGCCGTTTCGTCGAGGAGGTCGCGCTGGGCGGTGCTCTCCGGGTCGAACAGCGGGCGGGTGAACATCAGCTCCCAGGTCCAGGTCTGGCTCTTGGACTTGAGCGGCAGGGTGTCGAGGCCCTCGGGTTCGTCGATCGCCACGACGTGGCCGTGGATGGCCATGACCTCCGCGTAGGTCTCCACGTTGCCCTCGGAGAACGGGGAGAAGACCCAGTTCACGCCGGACACCTGCTCGCGCAGCTCGCGGTGGTCCACCACGCGGTGGGCGCCGAGGGAGAGGGCCCACTCGCGGGATTCCGGGCGGGAGGCGGTGGCGATGACGGTCACGCCGGTGAGCTTGCGGGCGAGCTGGACGACCATCGAGCCGACGCCGCCCGCGCCCGCCACCACGAGCAGGGTGCCGGTGCTGTCGGCGGTGAGGCCCATGCGCTCGAAGAGGGTTTCCCAGGCGGTGATGGTGGTGAGCGGGAGCGCGGCGGCCTCGGCGAAGTCGAGGGTGGTCGGCTTGTGGCCGACGATCCGCTCGTCGACGACCTGGTGGGTGGCGTTGGAGCCGGGGCGGGCGGGGGAACCGGCGTAGTAGACCTCGTCGCCGACCCGGAAGGCGGTGACGTCGGGGCCGACCGCGGTGACCACGCCCGCGGCGTCGAAGCCCAGGACCCGGGGGCCGCCGTCGAAGGACGTCCTGACCTTGACGTCGGCCGGGTTGACCGAGACGGCCCGGACCTCGACCAGCAGGTCGTGCGGTTCCAGGGCGGGCAGGTCCAGGTCGATCTCGACGAACGAGGTCTCGGCCCCGACGGGGCCGGGAGCGGTGGCGGCGATGGCGCGGGCGGTGGTCGGTGTGCTCATATGGCAAAGGTAGAACGCGGGTACCAGTTACCCGCAACGGTCACTAGTAACCTTGGGAAACCATCGTGGTCAGCACCCGTCCCCGCCTGTCCCCGTCCGGCCCGCACGACGCCTACTCCGCCGCCTGCCCCTGCCGGGGCCTGCTCGACCTGCTCGCCGACAAGTGGAGCGCGCTCGCCCTCTGCGCCCTGGCGGATGGGCCGATGCGCTTCGGTGAGCTGCGCCGCAGGCTGGAGGGGATCAGCGCGAAGGTCCTCACCACCGTGCTGCGGCGGCTGGAGGACGCCGAACTGCTCACCCGCACCGTCTACCCGGAGGTGCCGCTGCACGTCGAGTACGAGCTGACCGACCTCGGCCACGACGCCCGCGTGCCGCTCGCTGCGCTGCGCACCTGGGTCGAGGACAACATCGAGCGGTTTCCCGCGGGCGGGTGAAACGCATTCCCCGGAGCGCCGTATAAAGGGAAGTGAATCCGTCGGGGGTGGGACGCGCGAATACGCGGGGACCACCCGAACAATTCGACCGAATCATTTCCAACCGGTCAATCAAGAATCACGGGGATCAGATGCGCAAACCGGACAGGTCGAGCGTGCTCGCGGTGGCCGTGGCCGCCGCCCTGCTGCTGGGCGGCTGCACCTCCGGCACCGGCACGGGCACCGCGGGCGGCGGGCAGGCGGCGGACGCGACCGCGCGGGCCGCGGCGGCGGCCGAGGTGGTGGTGGCGCCCACGGCCGGTGAGCAGGTCGCACCGACGACGCCGATCGTCGTGACCGCGAAGCAGGGCACCCTGGACGCGGTCACCGTGACGAACGCGAAGAAGGCGACCCAGGTCAAGGGCGCGCTGTCGGCCGACCGGAAGACCTGGACCTCCGCCGAACCCCTGGGCTACGCCTCGACCTACCAGGTCAAGGCGACCGCGGTGGACGCCGATGGCCGGAAAGTCGACCGGACGGCCGACGTGACGACCCTGTCGCCGAAGGCGCAGGTCTACCCGTCGTTCATCCCGGCGCCGAGCACCACCGACATCGGCGTCGGGCAGCCGCTGGTGGTGAAGTTCGACCAGGACATCACCGACAAGGCCGCCGCCGAGAAGGCGCTCACCGTCACCTCGACCCCGGCGCAGACCGGCGGCTGGTACTGGCTGTCCAAGCGGGAGGCGCACTACCGGCCCAAGGAGTACTGGCAGGCCGGGACGACGATCACACTCCACGCCGGGATCTACGGCGTGGACCTCGGCGGCGGCGTGTACGGGCAGACCGACCGCGACCTGACCCTGAAGGTGCACGACTCGTGGGTGGCCAAGGCCGACGGCGCCACCGAGAAGATGGACATCTTCCAGAACGGTTCCCTGGTCAAGTCGATGCCGATCAGCATGGGCAAGGACGCCACCCCGACGCACCTGGGCGCGCACGTCATCTCGGACAAGAAGCAGAAGTACACGATGGACTCCTGCACCTACGGGGTGTGCCCGCCGGACCCGAAGGCGTACCGGTCGGACGAGAACTTCGCCCTGCGGATCTCCAACGACGGCGAGTTCGTCCACGAGAACCCCAACAGCGTCGGCTCGCAGGGCAGCGCCAACGTCAGCCACGGCTGCATCAACCTCAACGCCGCCAACGCCTCCTGGTTCTTCGACCACTTCAACCTGGGTGACGTCGTCGAGGTGGCCAACTCCGGCGGCCCGCAGCTACCGGTCTACGACACCTACGGCGACTGGGCCGTGCCGTGGGACGCCTGGGTGGCCGGTTCCGCCGTCAAGTGAGCGGTCCGCGGTCAGGGGCGGGTCAGCGGGTGGTGGGACGTCTTGCGCTTTTGTGGCTGGGGTCACCGCACACTCGGGTGCGGTGACCCCGGCGAGCACAGGAGCGCACACGATGACCCGAACCGACACCCCGGCCCCCACGCTGTTCGTCCTGTTCGGCGGCACCGGTGACCTGGCCAGGCGCAAGCTGTTCCCCGGCCTCTACCGCCTGCACCGCCGGGGGCTGATACCCGGCGGCTTCCGGGTGGTCGGCTCCGGCCGCACCTCCCCCGGCACCGACGAGGAGTACCGGTCGCTGCTGGAGGACTGGGTCCGCAAGTTCGCCGGTGACGACTTCGACGACGACGCCTGGGCCCGGTTCTCGGCCAACGTCACCTTCCGCACCTCGACGGCGGCCGACGGGGAGGCGCTCGCGGAACGGGTGCGACAGGCGCGCGCCGAACTGGGACCGGGGACCGAGACCGTGCTGTACCTGTCGGTGCCGCCGACCACCACCGAACCGATGGTGTCCATGCTGGGTCGCACCGGCCTGGCCGAGGGCGCGCGGCTGGTGCTGGAGAAGCCGTTCGGCAGCGACCTGCCCTCGGCGCGGTCGCTCAACGCCGCGCTGCACGAGGTGTTCCCGGAGGAGCGGCTGTTCCGGATCGACCACTTCCTGGGCAAGGAGGCGGTGCAGAACATCCTGGCGTTCCGCTTCGCCAACGGCGTGTTCGAACCGCTGTGGAACCGCGACCGGATCGCCTACGTGCAGGTCGACGTGCCGGAGCTGATCGGCATCGAGGGCCGCGCGGCGTTCATGGAGTCGACCGGCACGTTCCGCGACATGGTGTGCACCCACCTGTTCCAGGTGCTCGGCTTCCTCGCGATGGAACCACCCGCGGCGCTGACCGCCGACGCGCTGCGCGCGGAGAAGCGCAAGGTGTTCGACGCCCTGCGCCCCATCGCCACCGACGACGTGGTCTTCGGCCAGTACGACGGCTACCGCGACGAGGACGGCGTGGCCGAGGACTCCGCGGTGGAGACGTTCGTGGCGCTGCGGGTGTGGGTGGACAACCCGCGCTGGCGGGGCGTGCCGTTCCTGCTGCGCACCGGCAAGGCGATGGCCGAGTCGCGGCGGACGATCACCCTCGGGCTGCACGAGCCGCCCGCGCGGCTGTTCGGGTCGGCGGAGGTGCCCAACGAGATCGTGTTCGACCTGTCGGACGACGCCCGGGTGCGGGTGGAGTTCCGGGTGAAGCAGCCGGGGCCCGCGCTGCGGGTGGGGCAGGCGCAGTTGAGCTTGGACGTGGCCGAGGCGTTCCCGGGGAATCAGGCGTTGGAGGCTTACGAGCGGTTGCTGCTGGATGTGCTGAACGACGACCAGACGTTGTTCACGACTGCCTCGGAGGTTGAGCGGTTGTGGGCGTTGGGGGATCCGGTGTTGGCGGGGAGGCCGGAGGTGCACCGGTACGCCCGGGGGTCTTGGGGGCCGGAGGCGGCTGTTGCGCTGCCGGGTGGGCGGGGGTGGCGGCTGCCTGAGTGATATCCCGACGTTGGGGATGACTGGTGCTCGAAGGGATCCGCTTGCCGTGTCTTGCAAGCCCGGTCGTTTGTTGGTGGTGCCCGGGTGGGTGGATCTGCTCGGCCGTGTTGGTTTAAGAGATCAGTTCAGAATGAGGTGGCGTGTCGGCTTTGCTGTCACAGCAGGGTGTTTCATGATCGTGTCGTGCGTGAGGAAGTGGTGACCGATGAGTTGTGGGCCCGTCTGGAGCCGCTGATCCCGGTGCCTCCGAGGCGCTTCAAGCACCCCGGACGCAAGCGGGTCGAGGACCGGGCGGTGATCGAGGGCATCCTGTACTCGGTGCGTGTCGGGATCGGGTGGAACCGGTTGCCCGCCGGGTTGTTCGGGGCGTCGGGGGCGACGTGTTGGCGGCGGTTGGCCGAGTGGCAGGAGGCCGGGGTCTGGCAGCGGCTGCACGAGACGCTGCTCGCCGAGCTGCGGGCCGCGGGGATGTTGGACCTGTCCGCCGCGTTGGTCGACTCCACGCACCTGCGCGCCCTCAAAGGGGGGAGCACGTCGGGCCCAGCCCGGTCGACCGGGGCAAGCTCGGCTCCAAGCACCACCTGATCACCGACGCCCACGGCACCCCGCTCGCGGTCACCCTGACCGGCGGAAACCGCAACGACGTCACCCAACTGATCCCGCTGATCGACGCGATCCCACCGATCCGCAGCGTGGTCGGCAAGCCCAAGCAGCGGCCGAGGCGGCTCTACGCCGACCGCGGCTACGACCACGACAAGTACCGGCGCCTCGTCCGCGCCCGCGGGATCACCCCGCACATCGCCCGCCGGGGCGTCGCCCACGGCTCCGGTCTCGGCGTCAAACGCTGGCCGGTCGAACGCACCTTCGCCTGGCTCAAGAACTTCCGACGACTCCGCATCCGCACCGAACGCCGCGCCGATGTCCATCAAGCCATCCTGTCACTGGCCTGCTCGATCATCTGCCTCCGCAAACTCATTCTGAACTGACTTCTAACAGCCCGGGATTTTGTCGCTGGTGCCCGGGTGGGTGGATCCGCTTGGGCGGGGCCCCTACGCCGATCATGCGCCCAGTGTGACCGAGTGGGGCGAAAAGATGCCCCACAGCCCAAGCAGGCTTGCACATGATCGGCACCCCCACCCAAGCAAATCCACCCACCCGGGCATTTTCGTAGCCGGGCCGGCGGTTATTGGGATGATCGGCTTTCGCTGCGCCGCTGGGGTTCGGCGTGGCTGGCCGCCAGACCGGCGGTTGGCGCAATGGCTGGCGCAGCGGCCAGCGGCTGTGCCCTGAGGGGTTCGGGGTGGCCCGGGGGCTGCGGCGTGGTTGGCCGCTGCGCTGGTGGGGTGACTGGGGGCCGGGCAGGTTTTCAGGCGGGGTGCGCCCGTGGTGTTCGAGGTGGCCTGCGGCCGGGCAGGCGGTTTCGGGGGTGGCCGACTGGCGCCTGGGGTTGCGTTCCTGGTCAACTGCCGGACTGGGCGCCTGATGGGGCGTCGGTGGGGGCCGGGCGGGGTGGGGTGAGGTCGCAGGGGACGGCTGCCCAGACGGTTTTGCCCTCGTGGGAGGGGGTTGCGCCCCAGCCGAGGGAGAGGCTTTCCACCAGGAACATGCCCCGGCCGGTCACCGCCTCGATGTCCTTGGGCATGACCACCGGGAGCACCGGGCTGTGGTCGTCGACCTCCACCCGCAGGACGTCCGGTTGCGCTGTGCGGCCGATGCGCACACCCCGGACTCCCCCTCCGTGCTCTCGGGCGTTGGCGAGGAATTCGCCGCACACCAGGTGCAGTACGTCGAGCCGATCGGGGCCGAGGTCTGCCAGCCGCCGGGTCAGCTCGCGCCGCAGGTCCGAGGCCGGGGGCACCCCGGGTGCCTCGACCCCCAGGACGACCTCCGCCATCGCCGGTCCCCCGTCGGCCCCTGGCTCGTCCGGGCCGTCCACCACCGTGCCACCTCCGTCCGCGCTCGCATCCGCACGGGCGCTCGCAGCCTGAGTACCCCGGTGCCGGTCGGGTGTCACGCCCCACACCGCGAAATCGCTTTCACGTCACCCGCACCGCCGTGGGGGCGGGTGTGGTGGGGGCGCGTGAGTTCCCACGATCGGGGGTACTTGACGGGCATGACTTCCGACCACCGGGATCGTCGCCCCTCGCACGACGACCTCACCGCCGGGTTGTGCGGGTACCTGCAACTCGTCGCCGACCTCGTCGGGGCCGACCACCGGGCGGGCACCACCGACGTCGGGTCGGTGGCCGCCGCGCTGCTGCCGCTGCCGCACCGGCTGAGCTGGTTCCCCGAGCGGGCGCTGGCGCTGGGCTGGGACGAGGAGCACGGGTGGTCCGCCCAGCTCGCGGGTGCGGACGGCGTCGACCAGCTCCCGGTGTCCTACCTCGGGGTGGACGCGCTCCCCACGCCCAGGGTGGTCGCCTGGTTCCTCAAGGACCTGCTGGCCGGGGGCGACCCCGGGTCGCCGTTCCCGCCCGCGATGCGCGACCGCGGCGAGCGCGACGACTTGGAGGAGCGCCTCAGCGCCTACGCCACCCACTCGGACCACTGAGGCAGGCCACCGGCGGCCAGACCGGCGAAGCCCCACCCGGACCGGCACCGAGCACCGGACACAGCGGGTACCGAGGTGGTGCGCACAGGCGCGGCGGGTATAAGGGCGACATGAGGCTCGGTGTCATCGATGTCGGTTCCAACGCCGCCCAACTGCTCGTCGTGGACGCGCGGCCGGGGTCGGCGCCACTGGCGTCGTACGCGTTCAAGCGGCCCACGGTGCTCGGCGCGGAGATCGGCCGGGACGGCACGATGTCGGCCGAGGGCGTGCGCCGGGTGGTGCGGGCGACCGCCGCGGTGGTCTCCAGGGCGCGGTCGCTGGACGTCGCCGAGCTGTACGTCTTCGCCACCTCGGCGGTGCGCGACGCGGCCAACCGGGACGTGATCGTGCGGGCCGTCGAGACCGCGACCGGGTTGCGCCCGCAGTTCCTCTCCGGTGAGGACGAGGCCCGGCTGACCTACCACGCCGCGCACCGCTGGTACGGCTGGTCGGCGGGCAGGCTGCTGCTGCTCGACATCGGCGGCGGGTCGATGGAGATCGTCCTGGGCCGCGACGCCGAGCCGGAGCTGGCCATGTCGCTGCCGCTGGGGGCCGGGCGGATGACCCGCCGGTTCCTGACCGAGGACCCGCCCACGGAGCGGCAGATGCGCAAGCTGACCCGGCACGTCCGCGAGGGCCTGCGCGAGGCGGTGGAACGGCTGCGCTGGGAGGGCGCGTTCGACCGGGCGATCGCCACATCCAAGACGTTCAAGCAGCTGGCCCGGCTCGCCGGGGCACCGCCGCAGAGCGCCGGGCCGTTCGCCAAGCGCGAGCTGGGCGTCGCCGACCTCGACCACTGGCTGCCGGAGCTGGCCGCGATGACCACCGCGGAACGGGCCGGGCTGCGCGGGGTCTCACCCGCGCGGGCCGGGCAGATCGTGGCCGGGGCCGTGGTCGCCAGGACGACCATGACCGCGCTGGGCGTGACCAGCGTCGACATCTGCCCGTGGGCGCTGCGCGAGGGGATCATGCTGCACCAGTTGCAGACCGCCCTGTCCCCCACCGACCCGATGGCGCTGCGCACCGTCCGCCCCATGGCGGACGGCGAGACCTGGCAGCGGACCTAGAGCCTGTCCTCATCAAAGCAGGCCACCACCCCGCCAGCCCGGCGGCCCGGCACGCCGAGCCGTCAGCGGCACAGCGGCCGACCACCCTGCCAACCGGCGGCCCGGCTACGCCAATGCCCGGGTGGGTGGATGTGCTTGGGTGGGGGAAGCGATCATGTGCAAGCCTGCTTGGGCTGTGGGGCATCTCTTCAGCCCCACTCGGTCACACTGGGCGCATGATCGCTGTAGGGGCCCCGCCCGAGCAGATCCACCCACCCGGGCACGCCCCCAAAAATCTCGGTCTTTAAGGCTAGACGTGGCCTAGGCGGTCGTGCCGAGGACGTCTTCGAGGGCGTCGGCGACGGTGAGGGTGGAGTCGAGCATCGTCAGCGCGAGTGCGCGCCGGGCCGGGCCGGTGGCGACCACGGTGAACGGCAGCGCGGCCTCCTCGGCCTCGTTGCGCGCCACGACCAGCGCCGAGAGCCCCGCCGATCCGAGGAACCCGACCCCGCTGAGGTTGGCGACCACGCCCTCGACGGCGGGCGCCTTGGTGGCCTCGGTCAGCGCCTCGGACAACTGGGTCACCGTGGCCAGGTCGACATCACCCACGGCGTGCACGACCACCGTCGGGCCGATCTGCTCGCGGTGCACGGTCAACAGCGGGCTCGTCACCAATGAGGTCCTCTCGTACTGGTTCCGGCGCTCCCCGCACCGCGTGGGACCGGGCTACCCCGCACCCGGCCCCGACAAACCCCCGGACGCGGAACCGGCATCCATAACCCGGGGCTATGACCCGTTGGGATGGGCGCGGGCCGGTGCGGTCGGGGATGCTCTGAGGACCCTGCACCACTCGACGGAGTTCCCCGGCAGCCGCCGAGGGCTCCGGGCGCCGGACCCGCCCCCGAGGGTGGTCCCGGTTCAGGGCCGGACACGCGCCCACGCCCTGCGTGTCCGGCCCGGCCGGGTGCTCCGGGCCCGTCAGACCCCCGCGTCGACCCACAGCGGTGTCCACGGGTCCAGCTCGACGTAGCGGCGCAGCTCGGCGAAGCCGCTGATCCAGCCCATCCAGCCCGCCCACGGTGCGTCCTGGGCGTCGAACCCGCTCTGGGAGAACGTCAGCCGGGTCTTGCCGCCGGACTCCGCCAGCTCCCAGGTGGACTGCCCGAGCCCGGCGCCGAAGTCCACGGTGATCCTGCGGTTGGGCTCCAGCTCGGTGATCGTCGCCGGGTTCGGGTTGTGCTCGAAGCCGCCCATGGCCCACCGGCCGCCGACGCGCGGTTCCAGCTCCACCGGGGCGTTGAACCACTGCACGAACTCCGCCGGGTCCATCAGCGCCCGGTAGACCTTCTCCGGGGCGGCGTCGATGAGGTACTCCGCGCGCAGGTCGGTGGCCTCGAAGTCGGGCAGCGGGCCCAGCTCGCGGCCCGCCAGGTGGTCGGCGAGGTTGGCCAGGGCCAGCGCCCAGAACGTGCCGGTGAGCCCGAGCGTGCCGCCGTCGCCGCCCGCCACGGCGCCCCAGCCGGGGAACTCGGTCTGGGTCAGCGACAGCACGGTCTCGTCGCCCTCGGGCTTGAGGGCCAGTTCCACGGTGGTCTCGGTGCCCTCGATGGTCCAGGCGAAGCGGACGGTGGTGGAGTCCACCGCCAGCGGGCGCTGGGCGGGTTCGGCGCCCGCGACGGTGTGCCTGCCCCAGAACGCGTACGTGTCGGGGAGGGCGACCTCGGCGTGCTCGGCGAACCAGGTGCGCAGCTCGGCCGGGTCGGTCAGCGCGGTGTGCACCCGCTCGGCCGGGGCGGGCAGGCGCAGGGCGAAGGCCAGGGTCTCAGCCATCGGGGGTCTCCTTCGGGTAGCAGGCAACGACCAGAGAGAAGGCGTCGCCTTTTGCCCCGCCGTAGCGGGTGAACAGCTCTTGCAGGGTCGTGCGCAGGTCCGCGAGGAACTCCGCGCGGTGTTCCGGGGCGACGCGGATCTCGCCCGCGACGCCGACCGAGGGCAGCTCCGGGCGGGACCGGTCGAGGGCGGCGATGTCGACCTGGACCTGTTCGACCAGGTCGAGCAGGTGCCCCAGGTTCAGCTCGTCGCGCTCGCGGCGGGTGCCGATGCGGCCCACCAGGGCGGGCGAGAGCCAGTAGGACCGCGCCGTCGCCTGGAAGACGCCCTCGGTGACCCCGCGCACCCGCCGGTCGGCGACCTGGGTGACGACCCCGGCCTCGACCAGCTTCTTCACGTGGTAGTGGACCCGCTGCGGCGTCTGCCCGAGGGCAGCGGCCACCTCGGTGCACGACCGGGGTTCGGCGAGCTGCCGGAGCACGTCCACGCGCGCCGGTTTGAGCAGGGTCTCCGCCTGCTCAAGCTGGTCGAGGTACAGGATGTCTCTCATCGCAAAAATGATTTTGTACGTTCAAAAAGATTTTGTCAATGCCCTTCGACACCCCCTGGCCAGCACTGATGCTCACCGGCCGTTCAGGACCGGGTCGCTCGCGGGTCGCGGGGCTGTGGCAGGATCAGACCGCGTGACCACGCTTCGGATCGCCGTGCCCAACAAGGGTTCGCTCAGCGTCCCCTCGGAACAGCTCCTCACCGCCGCCGGCTACCGGGTGCATCGGTCCAACCGCGAGCTGATGATCGACGACACCCGCAACGACGTGCAGTTCTTCTTCCTGCGCCCGCGCGACATCGCCGTCTACGTCGGCTCCGGGACGCTGGACGCGGGCATCAGCGGGCGCGACCTGCTCATCGACGCCGACACCGGCGCGCTGGAGATCATGCCGCTGGGCTACTCCGCCTCCACCTTCCGCTTCGCCGCCCGCCCCGGCACCCTGACCGCGCTCGCCGACCTCGACGGCAAGCGGGTGGCCACCAGCTACCCCACGCTGGTGGAGAAGTACCTGGCCGAGCACGGCATCTCGGTGCGGCTGGTCAAGCTGGACGGCGCGGTGGAGACCTCCGTGCAACTGGGCATCGCCGACGCGGTGGCCGACGTGGTGGAGACCGGTACCAGCCTGCGCAACTCCGGCCTGGTCGTGTTCGGCGACCCGATCCTGGAATCCGAGGCGGTGCTGATCCAGCGCCCCGAGCTGGAGGAGGACGCACTGGTCTCCTTCGAGCGGCTGCGGCGCAGGCTCAAGGGCGTGCTGATCGCCCGCCAGTACGTCATGGTCGACTACGACTGCCCGGTGGAGGCCCAGGCGGCGGCGTGCGCGCTGACCCCGGGCATCGAGGCGCCGACGGTCTCCCCGCTGGCCCGCGAGGGCTGGGTGGCGGTCCGCTCGCTGGTGCGGCGCGACCGCGCGCCGTTTGTCATGGACGAGCTGTGGGAGGTCGGGGCGCGGGCGATCCTGGTGACCCCGCTGGAGTCCAGCCGCATCTGATGCTCCGGTACGGCCCGCACCGGAGCCAGTTCCTGGAGCTGAGCACGCCTGCCGGGCCGTCGCGCGGCACGGTCCTGCTGCTGCACGGCGGTTTCTGGCGCGCTCGGCACGGGGTGGAGCTGATGCGCCCGTTGGTGCCGTCGCTGCTGGCGGCGGGCTTCGCGGCGGCCAACGCCGAGTACCGGCGGGTGGGCGGGGACGGCGGCTGGCCCGCCACCCCCGACGACGTGGTGGCCGCCCGCGCGGCGCTGGGCGCCGACGTGATCGCCGTCGGCCACTCGGCGGGGGCGCAGCTCGCGGTCTGCCTGGCCCGGCGCGGCGGGGTGCGCGCCGTGGTGTCGCTGGCGGGGGTCCTCGACGTGGTGGCCGCCGCGCGGGACGGCCTCGGCGAGGGCGCGGCGCCCGCGTTCCTCGGCGGCCTCCCGGACGAGGTGCCCGAGGTCTACGCCGCCGCCTCGCCGATGGCGCTGACCCCGGTCGGCGTGCCGGTGACCTGCCTGCACGCCCCGGGCGACCAGCGCGTCCCGTTCGCGCAGAGCGCCGCCTTCACCGCCGCCACCGGCGACCGGCTGTTGGCCGTGGCCGGCGACCACTTCACCCCGATCGACCCCGGTTCCGCCGCCTGGGCCGCGGCACTGGCGGAGGTCAGCGCGCTGGCAGGTCCCAGGCCATCGTGACGGTCGTGCCGTCGGCGCGGTGGGTGGTGACCCAGCGGTGCGCGAGCTGCGAGATCAGCGGCATCCCCCGGCCGCGGGTCGTGTCGGTGGGGTCCGGCGGCTTCCAGGTGCCGTGGTCGGTGACGGTGAGCACCAACCGGCCCGGCCGGTGCTCGGCGAGCACGTCGAGGACGCCGTCGGGGGTGTCGCGGTAGCCGTGCTCCACCGAGTTGGCCATGGCCTCGTAGCCCGCCAGCACGATGTCCTCGGTCAGCACCGGCGACGCGCCCCGCTCGGTCGCCCACGCGGCCAGTTCGCCGCGCAGCGGGACGAGGGTGTGGGCCCGCGCGGCGACGCTGCGGTGCAGCCGGGCCAGCGGGCCTGCGTGGTGCACGTGGATGAGGGCGATGTCGTCGTCGTGGGTGCCGCCGGTGAGGTCGGCGATGAGCCGGTCGCACGCCTCGGCGGTGTCCGCGGCGGCGCGCACGCCCGGCAGCCGGGCCAGCAGCGACTCCATGCCGGAGACCAGGTCGCGGGAGCCGCGGGTCTCCACCAGCCCGTCGGTGTAGAGGAACAGGTCGGCGCCGGGCGGGAAGGCGGTGGTGCGGGCGGTGAACTCGCGGCCGACGCCCAGCGGCTGGGCCATCGCCTCGCCGATCTGCTCCAGCCGCCCGTCCGGGTGCACCAGCACGGCGGGCAGGTGGCCCGCGTTGGCGTGGACGAGGTCGTCGGTCACCGGGTCGTGCACGGCGTAGAAGCAGGTGATGAAGCTGGGTTCGACGAGCTGGGAGACGTTGCGCAGCAGCTCCGCGGGCGGCAGCTCCAGCAGCGCGTACGAGCGGACCGCGGTCCGCACCTGGCCCATGACCGTGGCCGCGGTGACACCGTGGCCCACCACGTCGCCGATGACGAAGGCGGTGGCGCCCGAGGGCAGCGGCAGCACGTCGAACCAGTCGCCGCCGACCTTGTCCCCGGTGGCCGCGGGCAGGTACCGGGTCACCACGTCCAGGCCGGGGACCTCCGCGGCCGCGGGCAGCATCCGCCGCGACAGTTCCCTGGCCAGGTTGGCCTCCCGGTCGTAGAGCCGGGCGTTGTCCAGGGCGATCGCGGCGTACCCGGCGATGCCCTCGGCCACGTAGGCGTGCCGCTCGGTGAACCGGCCGGTCTCGGGGTGGGCGAAGAAGAACCCGCCGAGGACCTTCCCGGTGGTCGGGCTGATCGCCGACACCGCGAGGTAGCTGCGCACCGGCAGGTGCCCCGCGGGCATCCCCCGGTAGGGCTCGTTGTGGCCGAAGCGCGGGTCGGCGGTGATGTCGTCGCTGCGGACCGTGCCCAGGCCGTCGAACGTGGGTCCGAAGACCTGGGTGTTGCGCGGCATGGGGAAGCGGGAGAACGCCTCCCTGGGCACGCCGGAGAGCGTGTAGAGGGTGTAGGACTCGCCGAACTCGTTGATCAGGTTGTAGAAGAACGCGCCGAACGCGGCCCCGGTGGCGGTGGTCGCGGCGTCGGTCGCGTCCTGCACCAGCACGTCGATGTCGAGCTGCGCGGTCAGCCGCCGCCCCACCGAGTGCAGCGCGTCGAGCACCGCCGCCTCCGCCCGCAGCGCGCGCACCGTCTCGGCCAGGTCGGCGGTCGCGGCGGCGACGGCGGCGACCACGAAGCGGTGCCGCTCGCCGACCGGGTCCACGGTGGACAGCAGGACGGCGTGGTCCCCGTCGGCGACCAGGACCGCGCCGGTCACCGGCTCGCCCCCGGTCAGCCGCTCCAGCGCCGCGTCCCCCGGCACCCGCACCAGCGGTCCGGCGGTGGTGTCGTCGAGCACCAGCGCCGGGTCCACCTCGCGCTCCCGGACCGGCACCGGCGTGCCGTCCGGCCCGGCGAACCCGGCCCGCACGGCGGCCACCAGCTCGGCGAACCCCGGCCGGGTCGACGTCCTCACCGGCCCGCCACAGCGGCGGCGAGGGTGGGGTAGATGTCGAGTTCGTCGGTCAGCCGGGTGATCTGCAACGGCCGCAGCACCACCCGGCCCTCGGCCACCACGCGCATCCCCGGCTGCTCCCGGTGCGTGCGCACCAGCACCGACATGCCCGCGGAGGCCAGGAAGTCGACCCCGGTGAGGTCGACCACCAGCACCCGGTCGCCGTGGCGCACCGCCCGCTCCACCAGCTGCTGCAACTTCGGCGCCAGTGCCAGGTCGAGCGCGCCGGTGACCCGCAGCACGGTCGGTCCGTCCGTGGTGAGCAGCTCCACGGAACCCGCGGCGCTGCTCACCTTGCCCACGTCGTCCCCCTGGCCCGTGTCGTCGTCCATGGGTCACATCCTGCCGCCACCGCGCCCCGCTGTCGCCGCTCGGGGGGCTGACCAGCGCCGACGACCCGCCGCGACGGGCCGTCGACGCTGCTGGGCCGTGTCCTCAAAGCCCGGGATTTTGCTGGTGTGCCCGGCTGGGTGGATGTGTTTGGCTTTGAGGACACGCCCTGGGCCGGGTCAGTCGCGCGGGGCCAGTTCGGTGCCGTCGGCGTCGGTCACCACGATGGCCGCCGCCGGGCAGGAGTCCGCCACGTCGAGCAGCCCCTCGTCCGACTCCACCGAGTCCACCAGCACCCTGGCGTGCGCGCCGTCGAGGGCGAACACGTCCGGGCGGGCGCCCGCGCACATGCCCGAGCCCAGGCATGCCTTGTCGTCGACCGCGATCGTCCAGCTCATGCTCACCAGTCCACCACCATCCGGCGCGGGCCGCGCACCAGCATCTGCGTCTTCCACTCCGGTTCCGCCGCCTCGCGCAGCCCGGGCAGCCGCACGGCCAGCACGCGCAGCGCCTCCTGGAGTTCCAGGCGGGCCAGCGGTGCGCCGAGGCAGTGGTGCACGCCGTGCCCGAAGCCCAGGTGCGAGGTCTCGGTCCGGTCGAACCTCAGCTCGTCGGGGTCGGGGAACCTGTCGCCGTCGTGGTTGGCCGAGCCCACCGACACCAGGACCGGCTCCCCCGCCCGCACCAGCACCCCGCCCACCTCGACGTCCTCGGTGGCGTACCGGGGGAAGGCCGCGCCCGCCCCGAGCGGGACGAAACGCAGCAGTTCCTCGACGACCTCGGGCGCCTTGGCGGGCTCGGCCACCAGCTCGGCGAACCGCTCCGGGTTCGCCAGCAGCACGTGCACGAAGTTCGGGATCTGCGTCGCGGTCGTCTCGTGCCCGGCGACGAGCACCCCGACGCACAGGTCGACCAGCTCCAGCTCGGTCAGCCGGTCCACGTTGTCGGCGCGGGCGGCGATCAGCGCCGACATCAGGTCGTCGCGCGGCTCGGCCCGGCGCTGCTCCACCAGCCCGCCCATGTAGGCGCGCAGCTCCGCGTGGTTGCGGGCGGACTCCTGCTCGGTCAGCGAGGAGGTCGACAGCAGCGCGTCGCTCCACACCCGGAACCGGTCGCGGTCCTGCGCCGGGACCCCGAGCAGCTCGCAGATGACCTGCACCGGCAGCGGCAGCGCGAACGAGTCGACCAGGTCCACCGGTCCACCCGCGGCGACCATGTCGTCGACGAGCCCGCCCGCGATCTCCCGGACCCACGGCCGCAGCTTCTCGACCCGCCGCACGGTGAAGGCGCCCGCCACCAGCACCCGCAGCCGGGTGTGGTCGGGCGGGTCCATGGCCAGGATGCCCCCGGGCCGCCGGTAGGGCTGGCTGCGCGGCTCGTCGTGCTCAGCCGCGGCGGCCCGGCTGAACCGCCGGTCACCGAGCACCAGCCGGACGTCCTCGTACCGGGTGGCCAGCCAGGCGGGCTCGCCGAAGGGCAGCCGCACCTTGATCATGCCGGGCGCCTCGCGCGCCTCGCGGTAGCGCGGGGACAGCTCCAGCCCCTCGGGCCTGTTGAACGGGTAGCTCTCGACGCGTTCGTCCGCGGTGGTCAATTCGGGGTCCCCTCGACGATGACGGGCGTGGTGTAAGCAGCCGCTGACAACGTACGTCCGCCGGAGCGCAGCGTCAACGCGCGAGCGCGGACAGTGATAGCCCGTGGGTGAGACCCGACAGGCGGGTGAGCTGCGCCGATGCACCCCCCGGACCGCAGAGGTGGTCAGAGAGCACTTCCGGGGGCGATCCGGACGGCGGGGAGCGAACCGGGCGGATCACCCCGGGGCGCGGCGGGAGCGGGCGGTCAGCCGTTGCCGAGCAGGTGGGCGACCGCGTCCAGGACCACCGGGGTGACCTCGGCGGGGTCGGTCTTGGCGACCGGCCCGTCCAGGCGGATCTGGCGCACCAGGGCGATCCCCAGGAGCCAGGCGCAGACCAGTTCGGCGCGCAGGTCGGCGGACGGGGCGTCGGTGAGGCTGCGCAGGGCGGCGCGCAGGGGCGCGGCCACCTCGCGGTCCAGCGCCTCCGCCGCGCCCCCGTCCTGGGGGCCGCTGAGGGCCATCAGCAGGAGGTTCGCCCCCGGGCCGCCCGGTTCCCCGGCGAAGATCTCGCCGACCAGGCGGGTGAGCAGCTCCTCCGGCGGGGTGGTGGCGACGATCTCGCGGCCCGGGGCGGTGAGGACCGCGCCGAGCAGTTCCTCCTTGGAGCCGAAGTAGCGGAACACCAGGGCCTGGTTGACCTCGGCGAGCGCGGCGATGTCGCGCACCGAGGTGCGGTCGAAGCCGCGGGCGGTGAACAGCTCGGCCGCGGCGGCGAGCAGGGCCTGCCTGGTCGCCGCCGCGTCGCGCCTGCGGGTCCGGTCGCCCTCGGTCATCTGCTCCCCGTTCGTTCGGTGCGGCCCGGCGGGCGCGCGGTGGTGGGGCGCCAGGGAACCACACGCGCGGGCCGGGGCAGGATGTCCGGGTGAAGTGGAACCGCGCCGTGCACCACGTCGAAGCCCTGGCGACCACCTGCGCCGACATGGCCGCCAAACCCGACTCGATCTTCCCCCTCAAGGTGACCGGCCTGTGGGTGGCCGGGGACATCCTCGGCCCCGCCCGCGACCTGGAGACCATCCTGGTCGCCCTCACCGTCGACCTGCCGGTGCCGGAGGTGCCCTGGCTGACCGAGCCCTCCGGCTCCCGCCACTGGGGCAACGCGGTCCGCCTCCCCCAGCTTCCCTTCCGCGTCTGCTGGCGCTCCGCGCACGCCCCCGTCTGGAACCACCTGATCGACCGCCCCGCCCGCGTGTGGTCCGTCGGGGACGGCACCGACCAGCACGTCCTCGACGCCCTCCGCGACGGCCGGGGCGCCGACGTCCGCACGGCGGCGCCCGCGGACCTCCCGGCCCGCCTGGCCGCCGACCTGGCCATCAGCCACCAGGCCCTCATCACCCGCACCGCGGACTACGCGGACCGCCGCTGGCGCCCCGGTAAGATCGAACCGGTGGCCGACGCCCTGTGGCAGGCCAGCACCGGCTACCTGGATTTGCTCGCCGTGACCAGCGCAACCGCCAACTGAGCGAAACTTTCTGGGCCGATCAGGTGTGAAACCGAACCGGAACGGTTACCCGGGCTCGTCACGACCAAGCCGAGGAGGCGACTGTGCTGGAGACCGACCCGAACCCGATCTACACCGAACTCAGCCGTGAGCAGGGTGTGAGCCCGGTCCCCGAGCAGCAGGACACGCCTGCGGAGAAGATCAAACCCGCCAAGAAGTAACCCTGGGGGACGACTCCCACCCCGACCCCACCGCCACTCCCCACCCACCAGGCCACCCAGGCACCAGCGGGCATTCGGCGACCCCCGCTCCGCTGACCGGCCTCTGCCGACCGACGCCCAGGCCCGCCAACCGGGCACCCCGGTCTGCCGCTGTGGTCGCCCAACCCCAGCGACGACGCGGCGCAGTCCACCGGACGGCGTAGTCCACCCGGCAGCGCAGCCCCACCCGGCAGCGCGGCCCCGCAGGACAGCGCGGATTCCCGAGGCGACCCAGCTCCACCGACCAGGCCGCCCCCGCCCACACGAACTCCACACCGACCAATCCCGCTATCAAGATATAGAATAGCGAATCATCGGTTACCGCTTCTTGAACTCCGCCACCGCGCGGCGGACCGCCGGGTGCGTGAAGATGTCCGCCACCGGCAGCGGCAGCGGGATGCGCCAGTTCGGGTACTGGTCCACCGTGCCCGGCAGGTTCGGCTGCCTGGCCTCGCCGATCAGGTCCGCGGGCGCGGCGAACACCAGCGCGCACGGGGTCCGGGCGAGCAGGACGTGCAGGGCGTCCACCACCTCCTCGGCGGACGCGCCCGGCGCCACCAGCCCCTCCGACTCCAGCAGGCCCACGATCTCCGCCCGCTCGTCGGCCGCCCGCAGTTCCTCGGCCGCCGGGTCGGACAGCAGGCCCAGGTCGGCCCGCACCCGCACGTGGTCACCGGTGAGGAAGCCCAGGGCCGTGGGCAGGTCGTGGGTGGACACGCTCGCCGCGGCCTGGGCGGGCCAGTCGGCGGGCGGCCGGGGCCTGCCGTCGGCGTCGCGCTCGAACCAGGCCACCGAGCAGCTCAGGACACCGCGGGCGCGGAGGGTGTCGGTGACCTCCTCGGGGACCGTGCCCAGGTCCTCGCCGATGACCACCGCGCCTGCCCGGTGGGCCTCCAGCAGCAGGACGCCCAGCATGGCCTCCGCGTCGTAGTGCACGTAGGTGCCCCGGTCGGCGGTCTCGCCCGGCGGGATCCACCAGAGCCGCCAGAGGCCCGCCACGTGGTCGACCCGGATGCCGTCGCCGTGCCGGAGGACGGCCCGGATCATGTCGCGGAAGGGCAGGTAGCCCGCTTCGGCGAGGCGGTCCGGGCGGAACGGCGGCAGGACCCAGTCCTGGCCCAGCGGGCTGAACGCGTCCGGCGGGGCGCCCACGGTGACCGAGGTGGCGAGGACGTCGCGCAGCGACCAGGCGTCCGCGCCGCTGGGGGTGACGCCCACGGGGAGGTCGTGGACCACGCCCACCGCCATCCCCGACGCGGCGGCGTGCACCTGCTCCAGTTGCCGCGAGCACAGGCCCTGCACCCACACGTGGAAGGCCACCCTGGCGTGCAGGCGGGTGCGCTCGGCGGCGACCTCGGCGGAGTCCGGCCTGCGCAGCGCTTCCGGCCACTCGCGCCAGTCCTCGCCGTGCTCCTCGGCCAGGGCGGCGAAGGTGGCGTAGTCGAGCAGGCCGGGATCGGCTTCGACCGGACCGGTGCCGGGGTCGACCAGTTCCAGGGAGTCGACGAGGGCGGTGGTGGAGAACAGCAGTTCCAGCGCCGCCGACTTGGCCCGCCAGACCGCGTCGTGGTCGACCAGTTCCGGGTTGTCCGGGCGCAGGGCGCGGACCCGCTCCCGCACGTCGGCCGACGCGGCCCGGAACGCGTCGGTCTCGGTCACCGACAGGTGGATCGGGTTGAGGAAGCGCCTGCTCGACGGCGAGTACGGCGACCGCTGCACCGGGTGCACCAGGCTCGGCGCGGCGACCGGGCTGACCAGCACCGCCCCGGCGTCGTCCGCGACCGCCGCGGCGACGAACGAGCGCAGGTCGGCGTAGTCGCCGATGCCCCACGAGTCGGGGGTGTGCAGGGCGTAGAGCTGGGTCATCCACCCCCAGGTGCGCGGCGCGGGCGGCAGCGCGGCGGGGGTGACCGCCAGCGACGTCTCCCGCTCCCCCACCCGCAGCCGGTGCCAGCCCAGCGGCAGGTCCGCGGGCAGCACCCCGGACACGGGCACCTCGCCGCCGTCCTCCAGCAGCACGACGCCCGTCCCGACGGCGACCGGCGCACCCTGGCGCACCACGGTCGGCACGCCCGCGCCCCGCGTGACCGGCGGGTCGCCCGGGTCGACGCCCAACTGGGCGAGGACGGCGACGACCACGTCCGGGTCGACCTCGACCTGTTCGCGGTCACCGTTCTCGTAGGAGACCGCGACGCCGTGCGCGGCGGCGAGGGCGGCCAGAGATTCGTCCACTGTGGACCCTTTCGGAGATCAGCGGGCAGCGACCGGACCGGGGGCCCGCTCGGCGGCGTTGGCGATGCCGCGGGCCATCATGCCGAACACCACGTCGTGCGCGGGTTTCTGGGCCAGCCAGTACAGGGTGCCGGGCAGGCCGTCGGGCACGAAGGTCACCGTCTGCTCGAACCGGCACTCCCCCGGCGCCGTCCCCGCGATGGCGCGCAGCCGCAGCCACGCCCGGCCGGGCAGGCGCATGTCCGCGCGCAGCAGCAGCGACCGGTCGGCGTCGTCGCGGCTGACGACGGTCCAGCTGTCCACCGCGTCGCCGGGGGCGAGTTCGGCCGGGCGGCCGCGGTGCAGGCCGATGCCGCCGAGCAGGTGGTCGAGGGCGCCGCGCAGGGTCCAGGCGCCGGGGACGGTGTGCCAGCCGCCGCGGCCGCCGATGTCGGTGATCACCCGCCAGAGGGCGGGTTCGGTGGCGTGGACGCGCAGTTCGCGGCGGTCGACGCGGATGCCGGGGGCGGTCGTGGGCGGGCCGACCGGCACCGGCAGGCCGAGGGCGTCGCGCAGCGCCCGGTCGAGGCCGGTGGCGCCGCCGGGCGGGGCGGGGGCGACGTTCGCCGGGTCCGGCACGAGGTCGTGGCGCAGCGACTCCAGCAGGGCGCGCACCAGCGGGCGGGGCAGGTCGCTGAGCGCGGCGGCGGCCGCGGCGGCCGGGCCGGTCGGCACGACGAGCACCGGCACCGGCAGCCGCCACGGCAGGCCCGCGATGCGGGCGTAGCGCTGGACCAGCTCCAGGTAGGTCAGCGTCTCCGGGCCCGCGAGGTCGACCACCAGGTTCACCGGTTCCCGGTCCGCCGCGTCCACCAGGTGGAACAGCACGTCGGCCAGGGCGATGGGGCGGCTGCGGTTGCCCATCCACGGCGGGCGCAGCACCACGGGGGCGAAGCGCGCGGCGTGGGAGAGCAGGTCCAGGCTCGCCGAGCCCGCCCCGATGACCATCGACGCCTGCAGGACCAGCGCGGGGGTCGGCGCGGCGAGGAACGCGTCGCCCACGTCGGCGCGGGAACCCAGGTGCGGGGAGACCTCCGGGCCGGTCGGGCGCGGGCCGCCGAGGTAGACGAGTTGCCGGATGCCGACCGCGGCGGCGGCCTCGGCGACGGTGTCGGCGATCACGGTGTCGGTGTCGGCGAAGTCGGTGCTGTCCATGGAGTGCACGAGGTGGTAGACGACGTCGACACCCGCCATGGCCGCCGACAGCGCCATCGGGTCACGGGCGTCGGCGCGGATCGGGATGACGTCCAGCGGCAGGTGCGCCGGGTCGAGGGACCGGGCCATCGCGCGGACCTCGTGCCCCGCGGCGCGCAGCGCGGCGACGAGGGGCTTGCCGATGTACCCGCCCGCGCCGATGACCAGACATGTGCTCACCGGACCAACTATCGCAGCGGGGGCGCCCGTTCGCCCGGCGTGATCAGGCGGGGTCGGTGCTGCCGAAGCGAGCGGACGGGTCGGGTGAGGACAGCCAGCGCCGCACCCCGTCCGGGTCGCGGCGCTCCAGTTCGTCGAGGCACCGCGCGCGGTCGCGGACCACGGCGGCGGCCTCCCCGGGGGTGCTCGCCTCGGCCAGCGCCCGCGCGCCCGCCTCCCAGCGCCCGCGCAGCTCAGCGGTGTCGAGGAAGCGGTGGCGCGGGCCCAGCAGCGGCAGGCCGGTGACCGCCAGGCACACCAGCAGCGCGACCGCGGCACCGCCGAGGGCGAGCACCAGCCCGGTGCCTGCGACGAACACCGCGGTCAGCAGCGCCACCAGGGGCAGCAGGCGCACCGGCCGGTCGGCGAGGTCCTCGGCGGCGGCGCAGCAGGCCACGGCCAGGCAGGTCGCTGTGGCCAGGATCATCACCAGCGACCAGGTCCCGGTGAGGACCACACCGAGCAGCAGGCCCGTGAAGCCGGACGCCCCGGCCACGGCCACCCAGGCCGACCGGTACCCGCGCGCGGAGAGCAGTGACGTGACCACGCTGCGTGGGTACCACCGCCGATCGGTGGCGAACCTGCGACCTTCGGGTCAACCCGCGCACGCAGTTCCTTGCCCTGGGGCAAACGTGGCCTATGCTGCCGGTGCCCCCTCTCGCCCGATCACCCGAGGAACCGAGGACGTCATGGCTGCTGCCGCACCCGGGGGCGGGTTGCCCCGTCCGCGCCGGGGCGGGCGCCCCGCGCTGGGGGTCCGGGTCTCGACCGAGGGCCGGTGGGCGGTGCTGGTGACGGTCTCCGGCGAGGTCGACCTGGGCACCGCCGCGCGGCTGCGCGAGCTGCTGGAGCGGGCCCTGGACACCGGCGACCCGCTGGCCCTGGTGGTCGACCTGTCCGAAGTGGACTTCCTGGCGGCGGCCGGGCTGTCCGCGCTGGTGCGCGTGCGCGACCGGGCCGAGGCCAGGGCGGTGGAGTTCCACGTGGTGGCCGACCGGCGCTCGGTGCTGCGCCCGCTGGAGATCACCGGCCTGCGCCCGAGGTTCCGGGTCCACCCCGACCTCGGCAGCGCCCTGGCCCGCTACGCGTCCGCCAGCTCCCGGTAGGGCGTGCGGTACCCGTCGCGCAGCAGCCGCCGGACGTGGTGGCGCCTGCGCACGATGGTGATCAGGGCCAGCACCAGGTAGACCCCGGACAGCGCGATCAGCTCGATGCCCTTGACCGACGCGGGCAGCACGGCGGCGAGCACGAACTGGGCGAGGAACAGCCCGAGCAGCGTCAGCGCGCCGCGCACGGTGATGGTCAGCCCGAGCAGCAGCGTCACCGCGAACAGCGACTGCGCGGCGGTCAGCAGCAGTTCCTCGCGCTGCGGCCCGTCGAGCGGCAGCCCGTTGAGCCCGCCCGCGGCGATGGCGAACACGATCGGCAGCGTGCCGACCAGCAGCGTCCACTGGTTGACCTTCGACGACACCAGCGTGGCCAGCGCGTCGGTGGTCTTGAGCCGCCAGGCGTACAGGCCCGCCACCAGCAGTTCCGGTGCCTCCGAGGCCAGCGGCGCCACCCACTGCACCAGCAGGAACTGGCTGACGCCCAGCTCGGTGCCGGTCTCCACCAGCGAGTGCGCGAAGTTCTCCGCCACCAGCAGGATCACCGCCGCGGCGAAGGCGAACATCGCCAGGCACCACACGCGGCGGGCGGTCTTCGACTGCCCGCCGACCACCGCGGCGACGCCGTCGAGGTCCGGGTCGCCCGCGGGTGCCCTGGCGACGCGCACGGCGTAGAGCACGAAGATGCCGACCAGCACCACGGCGTCGACGATCGTGATGGTGTGCCGCAGCGGCAGCGTCAGCGAGTAGAGGGTGGCCAGGGCGAGGAACGCCAGCGGCACGGAGTCGGTGCGCTCCAGGGAGACCGTGGCCTGCTTGGGCGAGCGGGCCTTGCGCCCCGGGTCCTCGGAGGAGTCCCCGGCGACGCGGTTGCGGTGGATGCGCCAGGTGGCGATGAGCACGACCGCGGCCCAGCCGATGCCGACCAGGATGCGGTTGGCGCCGGTCATGTTCGCCAGCGCCAGCCCGCACGGCGACTCGGTGCCCTCGGCGGCGTCGGGCGGCAGGCAGGTGGGGCCGTGCTCGGCGAAGGCGTTGCCGCCCTCGGCGGTGAAGACGAAGTCGACCGCGTACTCCGGCAGCACGGCGATCAGCGCCAGCAGGGTGATCGCCAGGCCCGGGGAGATGTCGAGCTGGACCGCCTCGGCGACCCAGGACAGCACGAACGCCGCGCCGACGACCGCGATCCCGAACAGGACCGCGTCGACCGGCGGGGCGATGTGGGTGCCGGTGGCACCGAGGAAAACACCGGGGACCGTGAGCGCGACCGCCGCCCACAGCGGAATCGCGGCCCGGGAGAGCATGGGCCGCGATTCCTGGAGCTGCCCGGTGTTCAGCGCTTTTCCGGCAGGATCGGGCGTTCGATCGGACCGCGCCGCTCCTGGACCGTGGTGGGGATCTCCGGGTCACCCGGCTGCACGGCCTTGAACCGCGCGGGGGTGGTGGGGTCGTTGGTGATCACCGGCTCGTGCCGCACCGGGACGTCCGGGTTGGGCGAGACCGGGCGCTCCTCGCCACGGGCGTCGTAGCGCTTCTTGGTGAGGTTCTCCGCGTCCAGCCGGTCGCGCATCCGGTTGAGCATCTTGAGGGTGGCGAAGTGGGCCAGCGCCAGCAGGAGCAGGACGATGCCCAGCTTGAGCACGACGACCTCCATCGCGCTGTCACCGCC
Source organism: Actinokineospora sp. PR83 (assembly GCF_021056305.1). Lineage (NCBI taxonomy): Bacteria > Bacillati > Actinomycetota > Actinomycetes > Pseudonocardiales > Pseudonocardiaceae > Actinokineospora > Actinokineospora sp. PR83. Next base: position 40,272 of record NZ_JAJCXD010000123.1, on the reverse strand, counting down.
GACGTCCAGCGTCGAGATCAGCAGCACGAGGCCGAGGACCGCGATGTGGAACAGGACCGAGACCATCCGCGCCATGGACTTGGCCGACTGCTGCTCGCTGCCCTGCGTGTCGGTCAGGTACCGCAGTCCACTGCGGTAGATGACCTGACCGTCGACCAGTACCAGGGCGACGCTCACTATCAAGAACAAGATGTACGCGCTGTCGTCCACGTCCCAGCCCCTTTCGGTGGAGTCCCTGCCGACAGGGGATTACCCGAGGTGGCCTAAGACGAAACCGGGTTCACCCCGGCAGGTGGGGGCCCTTGGACCCGCACAGCCTGGCCCAGGCCGCGACGAACTCGGCCTCCGCGGTGTGGGCGCGGGTGTCCTCCCTGGCCCACAGCAGGCCGTAGGTGAAGGCGTTGTCGCCCTCCAGGTGCACGCGGACCCCCAGGTCCCGCAGGGCTTCGCGGGCCACGACGGCGTCCTGGTGCACGCCGAGCGCGGTCTGCACGCCCTTCACCCGCTTGCGCCACTTGCGCAGCTCGCGGCCGAGGACCGGGTCCACCGCCTCCACGGTGTAGCGGGCCTTCTTGGCGTCCTTGCGGGCCTGGTGCAGCGCGGTGTCGCGGTCGGCGGGGGACGCGGCGGTGTCGGCGGCCTCCACCGAGGCGGTGAGCCGGTCGGCGGACTTGCGCACGGCCTTGCGCAGCTCGCCCGCGGCGGGCCGGGCGGCCTTGGCGGTGAACGGCGGGTCGGCGAGCAACGCGGCCAGGTCGACCAGCACGGCCTTGTACCGGTCGCCGTCGAGGACCGCCAGCGCCGAGCCACGCGCGTCCGCGCCGACCCTGGCGAACTCGGCGGTCAGCCGGGCGGCGACCCCGCCGAGCACGACCTCGGTCGGCAGCCGCTCGACCTCCGCGAGCAGGTGCTCCTGGAGCACCTCGGCGTCGCGGGCGGGCGCCAGCTCCGCGCCGAGCCAGCGGAACTCCTCGCGCAGGGCGGCCACCCGGTCGGCGTCGAACAGCGGCCGGAACGCCTGCAACGCGCTGCGCATCCGCCTGCAGGTGACCCGGAACTGGTGGATGGAGTCCTCGGCGTCGAGGCGGACCCCGGTGTCGTGCGCACGCAGGTCGTCGAACCGCTCGCGCACGTACAGCAGGGCCGCCTCACCGGCGGTGGGGTGCTTGGGCAGTGCCGGGGGCTGCTGGCGGCGGGCCTTCTTGCCCAGCGTCCGAACCAGTTTGGACGCCGACGACGACGGCCGGGCACCGAGCGCCTCCCCGATCGGGTCGAGGGCGGCGGCGTCGGTGGCCTCCACCTCCAGCTCGCGCCAGGTGGCGGCCTTGCCGTCGGTGGGCACGGCGGTGACGTGGTCGTCGGCCAGCAGCGCGACCTGCTCGCCGTCGGCGTCGAGCAGGGTCCACTCGTCGCGGCGGGTGACGATCCGGGCCACCGGCACCAGCGGCTCGTCGAGGGTGTGCGCGCGGACCAGGGCGGCCAGCGCGGCGGGCACGGTCTTCTTGGCCCGGCCCAGCGGGAAGCGCACCTCGTCGCGGGTGTCCGGGCCGACCGGCAGCTTGGCGTGCCAGCCCGCGTCGCCGCCGCCGGTGCGCCTGCGCAGCGTGATGCCCGCCCGCGCCAACCGGAGGTCCTGGGTGTCGAAGTAACTGGCGTCGAGGTCGCTGCGCTCCGGCCCGCGCACGGCGGTCACCCCGCCCACCCCGACCAGGTCGGGGAGGCTGAAGTCGGCGTCGGCTTCGTACTTGCGCTCGGTCTCGCGGACCACCTGGGCACCCATCGTTCCACTATGACACCGATCCGGACATCGCGTGAGCCGGCGCCGGGGTGGGGCTCTCCGGGGTTCACACCCCTGTCGAGTGAGGAACGGCGGGGAGCGGGACCGGCCCGCCCCGGCACCGATCGTCCACGATGGTCAGTACCGGGGCCTTCCACGACCCCCGTGCACCACAGGCACCGGTACTGGACCGGCAAAAAAACCAGGGGGGACAACCCGGTTTCCCGGGTTGTCCCCCCTGTCGGATCGAGGGACCGCGCGCCCCGCTGACCAACCAGCTCCGGCTACCGCGATCCGACGCCCGCGGTGGTCACCGCGAAGCACCCACCGAGCGCGACCCCGACATGCTCGTGTCGGCCGTCTGCGCGGCGAGCATCGCCACCACACCGTCGATCCCGGCGGCCCGCTGGCGGGTCGCGCCGTCACCCGTCTTCTCGAGGGAGGACAGCGTCGACTGCACGAACTCCAGCTCGTCGGAGCGGCGCAGCGCGGGTGCGTGCCTGGCGATCAGGTCGGCGAAGATCTCCGGCGCGGGGCGGTGCCCGTCGGCCCACGGGTCGGGCACGACCGCGCCCCACCCGTCCTTGGCCGCCCGCCACTGCGCCGCGCGCACGACCTGGGTGGGCACGCGGGGGAAGTCGCGGTCGCTGTCGAGCGCCTCGGCCACGATCGTGCGCACCAGCACGGCCAGCAGCGCGGCCTCGCGCGGGGTGGGCGCGACGTCGCTGATCCGGGTCTCCACCGTCGGGTGGTCGTCCGACGGGCGGACGTCGAAGTAGACCATCTTGCGGTCGAGGATCGCCCCGGTGGCCAGCAGGCCCTCCACCAGCTCCTCGTACTGCTCCACGGAGTCCAGGTAGGGCGGCGGGCCCGCGGACGGCCAGCGCTCCCACAGCAGGTGCCGGGTGCTGGCGTAGCCGGTGTCGCGCCCGTCCTGGAACGGGGAGTTGGCGCATACGGTGATCAGCGCGGGCAACCACAGCCGCAGGTGGTTGGCCGCGCGCAGCGCCGTCGCGGTGTCCTCCACCCCCACGTGGACGTGGCAGCCGCAGGTCATCCCGGAGAACATGAACTCGCCGACGTGCGAGGTGATCCGCCGGTAGCGGGCGCCGGGACCGACCGAGGCGAAGTCGGGCTGCTGGTGCGGGACCGTGCCGGTGGCGACCAGCAGCGCGCCCTGCTCGCGCGCCGCGTCCGCCAGCGCCACCCGCAGCTCGGTCAGCTCCTCGGCGACCTGCTGTGCGCTGTGGCAGATGCCGGTGGCCGACTCCACCATGGCCCGCAGCAGCTCCGGCTTCAGGTCGGGGTCGCCATCGACGGCCGCAGCCCCGCGCTCGGCGGTCTCCGGCCCCTGGTCGACGAGCCTGCCCGCCGAGTCGACGAGGAAGAATTCTTCTTCCACGCCCACGGTCAACGTGGTCGAGTCGATCGTCACTCGCTGTCCTCCTCGTTTTGAGCTGCTGGGGTGAGGAGTACCCATTCAGCGCCCGGCGTCACGCCCACGGCCGGGTTCGTGATCGGCGGGCAAGGAGGCCGCCGACGACGCCGACGACGGCACGGTGCTGCTCGAGCA